>JAOPZU010000446.1 GCA_025963955.1 Solirubrobacterales bacterium | reverse complement strand
GGGGCCGGCGTGCAGGTGCACCGCGGCCATGCTCACGAGGGCCATGTCCCCCCGGCGCGCGAGCAGGCCGTGGAGGTGCGCCAGCGCGAGGGCGGGACGCCCGGTGAGCGTGGCGACGGCCTCCAGCGCGGAGCGCGCGAGCCCGGTGAGAGCGGCCGCGGCCGCGCCCTTGCCCGTGACGTCCCCGATGGCGACGAGCCACCCGTCCGGGAGCGGGAAGGCGTCGTAGAAGTCGCCGCCGACCTGGCTCGCGCGACCGATCGCGCGGTAGTGCGAGGCCATCCGGAGCCCGGCGGGCTGCGGCAGCTCCGGTGGCAGCAGGCTGCGCTGGAGGGTGTTCGCGATCTCGGTGCGCTCCTGGTAGAGCCGGGCGTTCAGGACGGCGGTGCCGGCCCGCCGCGCGAGCTCCTCGGCCAGGCGCAGCTCGTCCTGGGTGAACGCCGCGCGGTCCGCGCCCCGGGCGAAGCTGAGCGCGCCGATGGTCTCCCCGCCGGCCCGCATGCCCACGACCATCAGGTGCCGCAGCCCGCTGTCGACGAGACCCCGCAGGTGCTCCGCGTCGCGGGCGTGGGCGGCCAGGCGTTCCGGCGTCAGGTCGGCCCGCACGAAGCTCGGCTCGTCGCGCAGCACGGCGGCCACGCCGAAGCGGTCGTCCGGGCGCACGGGGTGACGCTCCAGCAGCTGCCGGGTCGCCTCGGCCCGGGCCGGGTCCACGTGCGCGACCGCCGCGACGCGCACCCCGCGCGGTGTCGGCAGGTCGAGGTTGCACCAGTCCGCCAGGCGCGGGACCACGAGCGTGACGACGCGGTCGAGCGTCTCCTGCAGGTCCAGCGAAGCGCCGAGCACGTCGCCGGCCTCGGCCAGCAGGGTCGTCGCCGCCTCGCGTCGCCGCGTGTCCGTCACGTCCTCGATGACGTTGACCGCCAGGGCGGGCTCGCCTCCGGGCCCGCGGACCGCGCTCGCCTTGGTCACGGTCCACATCTCGCGCCCGGTGTGGCGGTCCACGCTGCGCAGCAGCAGGTCCGCCGGCGCCTGCTCGCCGGCGAAGATCCGCCGCCCCGGCAGGACGTCGGGATCGAGCGGGCGCCCCTCCTCGTCCGTGAAGGAGAAGCGGCTCGGGATCTCGCCGGGCCGGGCGTCGAGGATCGCCTGGGCGTCCGGCAGGCCGAGCACGTCGGCGGCCGCCTGGTTCGCGTACAGCGGCACGCCCTGCGCGTCGTGCACGAGGACGGCATCCGCGATCGCCTGCACCACCCCGTTGAGCTCGCGCTCCTTGCCCTGCAGCTCGTCGAGCAGGCCGGCGTTCTCGGCGGCCAGCCGCCGCTGGCGGCCGATCTCCCCGGCGAGGCGTTCGCGGACCGTCGCGTACGCGGCGGCGGCCACCCCGGCGACCAGCACGATCGCCAGCCGCACGATCTGCCGCGCGAGGCCGATGTCGTGCACCAGCCCGCTTCCGGCCGCGAGCGCGAAGGCCAGGACCACGGCGACGGTGACCGCGCGGCGGTCGGCGACCAGGGCGAACAGCAGCACCGGGGCGACGTAGGTGCTGCTGAGCGCGATGTCGTCCCCGACGAGGGCGTCCGCGACGACGAGGGCGGCCTCGGCCGCACCCAGGGCGATGACGTAGCGGCCGACTCCTCGGTCCATCGGCCCTGATCCTCTCATCCCCGGAGCTTCGGCACGACCGGCGTGAACGCACCCGGCGCCAGGATGCGAAAAGCTTGCGACTCATGAGCATCATCTCGGATCTCGAAGCGCACAACCGACGCTACTCCGCGTCGTTCGAGGAGCAGCATCTGCCCACGGCCCCGCAGCTGCGCCTCGCCATCGTCGCCTGCATGGACTCCCGGATCGACGTCTTCGCGGTGCTTGGTCTGGAGAACGGCCAGGCGCACGTCATCCGCAACGCCGGGGGCGTCGTCACGGACGACGTCATCCGGTCGCTCGCCATCTCCCAGCGGAAGCTCGGGACGCGGGAGATCGTCCTCATCCACCACACCAAGTGCGGGATGCAGACGATCACCGACGACGGCTTCAGGCAGGAGCTGCTGGAGGCCACAGGCCAGGCGCCGACGTTCGCCATCGAGTCGTTCACCGATCTCGACGCCGACGTGCGCCAGTCGATCGCGCGGCTGAGGACCTCGCCGTTCCTCGAGCACTCCGACAGCATCGCCGGCTACGTCTACGACGTCGACACCGGAGCCCTCCACCGGGTCGAGGAGCGCTAGCTCAGACGGGCCGCGTCGGCAGCAGCGCGCGCAGCAGCTGCCGCAGGGTCGCGTCGAAGCGCTCGGGCGGGAAGCCGTCCGGATCCGACAGCATCAGGCCGGCGGCGTGCTCGCCCATGCCGACCAGGCCCGCCGCGAGCAGCTCGGCGTCGACGCTCACTCCGTCGCCGAAGGCCGCCACGGCCCAGGTGATGATCTCCTGGACACGGGCCACGACCCTCGCCCGGCCGGCGTCGACGCGCTCGCGCACGACGGCGGGCGTGCCCTCCACCTGGAGCAGCATCAACCGGTACGCCTGCGGGCGGGCCGCGATGACGCCCAGCGCGCGGCGCACGGCCTGCACGAGCGCCTCGGCGAGATCGAGCGGCCCGTCGGGTGCGTCATCCCCGCGGGGCGGGGCGCCGATGGCCTCCAGCAGCTCGGCCACCGCCCGCTGCTCCTCGCGGGCCAGCAGCGTGCGCATGACCTCGTCGCGGTTGGCGAAGGCGTCGTAGACCACGGGCTTGGTGACGCCCGCCCGCCGCGCGACCGCTTCCATCGTGAGCCCCGCGTAGCCGGTCTCGTCGAGGACCCGCAGCGCGGCTTCCAGCAGCTGCTCCCGGCGCTCGGGAGCGGGGAGCCGCGGCGCGTACGGCCGGCGCTTGGCCGCGGGCGTGTTCGGCTGGTGCACGAGCGTGGTCCGTCAGGGAGCGGGCGCCCGGCCGACGTGCGGGAAGTACGCCTTGACGCCGTTGAAGGTGAAGCCAGGCGCCTGGCGGCAGGGCGGCGCGCCGTTGCCGATGGACACCGGCGTCGGGTTGCCCACGTTGCGGCAGTCGGAGGAGGGCAGCGCCCCCGTCTCGATGTCCTTGATCTCGCCCGGCGCGAAGTACGGGTTGTGCCGGTTGGTGCCGAAGCGCTTGGTCTGCCCGGAGAGCGCCTCGTTGGTGAGCGGCACGACGACGCGCAGGTAGTTCTGCCCGGTCAGGTCCTTGGCCTGCGTGACCGCGCCGAGGTTCGCGATGGAGGTGACGAGGTCCTGCCGGTACAGGCCGAGGTACTGGATGGCCGGCACGAGCTCGCGGCCGCTGCTCTGCAGCTGCTCCAGGAGCGGGCGGGCCGCCTTGAGCGTCCGGGTCAGCGCGGGCAGCGCCGGACCGGCGGCGGTGACGACGGGACCCAGCTCCCTGAAGGTGCCCGTCAGCTGCGGTCCGAGCGTGGTCGCGGCCAGCAGGGCGGGCCGGACCAGCGGCGCGACGGGCTTGAGCGTGCGCAGCGTCGGCGCCGCGTCCGCGGCGACCCCCTCGAGCTCCGCCAGCGCGGTGCGGCCCTCCCGCAGGAACGGCGGCAGCGCCCGGACGGTCTCGGTCAGCTGCCGCCCCCGGGCCGCGGTCGCGCTCAGCAGCGTGTTCCCCGAGCGCACGAGGTCCTGCACGTCGGCCGAGCGCTCGCCGACCGCGGTGAGCGCGCTGCCGGCGTCGCGGATGAGCGCCCGGACGGCCGGCTGCTCGCCGTCGAGGGTCCGGACGAGGCGATCGAGCTCCTCGGTCGTCGGCGCGAAGTTGCCGATGGTCGCGTTGATGTCGCCCCCGCGGCCCTTCAGCCCGATCGACAAATCCCCCAGGAAGTCCTTGAACTGCGCCCGCGTCGTCGCGTCGAAGGCGCTGAGGACCTGGTCGACCGCCTGCGGCTGCCCGATGTTCGCGGCCTTGAGCGAGCCGCCCTCGGGCAGCTTCGGCGCGGTGGGCGACCCCGGCGTCAGCTCGACGAAGGTCTCGCCCAGGAGCGTCTTGATGCGCGTGGTCGCCTTCGCGTCGACGGGGATCGGCGCGTAGCGGCGCTTGAGTTCGATCTCGGCGTCGAAGCGGCCGTCCTTGGGCTTCACGCCGACGACCTTGCCGACCGGCACGCCCGCGATGCGGACGGACGAGCCGCCCGTCAGGTTCGTGGCGTCCGAGCCGAAGGACGCGTGGAAGCGGTAGCCCTGCGCCTGGAAGGGCGTGGTGCCCCCGAACGCCTTCCAGACGAACAGGGTCGCGCAGAAGCACGAGAGGGCGAAGATCACGGCGGTCGCGATGTTGGCGGCGGAGGGTGGCTTGGATCCCATGGCTACTTACACGTCGGCGCGCTGCCGATGAGTCCCTTGAGGAGCGGCGCCAGGCTGCCGGTCGCGTTGATGAGGGTGTTGCACGAGACGAGCGCGAAC
>JAOPZU010000440.1 GCA_025963955.1 Solirubrobacterales bacterium | reverse complement strand
CTTGACCAGCGTCCGGGCGCGGGCGCCCTTGAAGCCGAACCGCTCGCAGAGCTGCCCGGCGGTCAGCTCGAGGCCGTCGTGCGTGGTGGTGCGGCCGCGGACCTCCTCGAGGGACTCCAGGACCCGGAGGTTCCACGGGATCTCGACGGTGTCCTGCGAGAGCTGCGCGAGGCGGACGGTGGTGCCGCGCTGGACCTCGCCGGACTGCGGCTGAAGCGCGCCGGAGATGACGTTGATCAGCGTGGTCTTGCCGGCGCCGTTGACGCCCACCAGGGCGAGGCGGTCGCCCGGGCCCAGGCGCCAGGTCGCGTGGTCCAGCAGGACCTTCTCGCCGAAGCTGACCGACACGTCCTCGACGTCGACGACCTTGCCGCCCAGGCGCCGGGTGGCGAAGCGCAGCAGCTCGATGCCGTCGCGCGGGGCGGGCTCGTTCGCGATCAGCTCGTTGGCGGCGTCGATCCGGAACTTCGGCTTCGACGTCCGGGCCGGCGGCCCGCGCCGCAGCCACGCGAGCTCCTTGCGGACGAGCTGCTGGCGGCGGTCCTCGCGAGCGCCCGCCTGCCGGTCGCGTTCCGCCCGGGCCAGGATGTAGGCCGCGTAGCCGCCCTCGTACTGGTGGATCGTGCCGTCCGAGACCTCCCAGGTGTGGGTGCAGACCGCGTCCAGGAACCAGCGATCGTGGGTCACGACGAGCATCGCGCCCCGGCGGGCGGCGAGGTGGCGCGCCAGCCAGTCGACGCCCTCCACGTCCAGGTGGTTCGTCGGCTCGTCCAGCAGCAGCAGCTCGGGGCCGTCGAGCAGCAGCCGCGCGAGGGCGATCCGCCGCCGCTCGCCGCCGGAGAGCCCGGCGATGGGGGTGTCCAGGCCCTGGGGGAAGCGGTCGATGCCGACGCCGCCCATCAGCCCGTCGAGGACGTTGCGGAAGCTCGCGTCGCCGGCCCACTCGTGGTCGGCGCGGCCGCCCACGAGCTCCGCGCGGATCGTCTGCTGCGGGTCCAGGTCGTCGCCCTGGCCCAGGACGGCGAGGTCGACGCCCCCCGAGCGGGTGATCCGCCCGCGGTCCGGCTCCTCCAGACCCGCGATCAGGCGCAGCAGGGTCGACTTGCCGTCCCCGTTGCGCCCCACGATGCCGATCCGGTCCCCCGCCGCGATGCCCAGCGTGATGTCGTCGAGGACCCGCCGGGCACCGTAGCTCTTGCTGACGGCGTTCAGGTTGACGAGGCTGCGCGGGGCGGGGGGCATGCAGCCCTGAAGTCAATCAGTAGCCACGTCCCGGCAGCTTCACGACGCTGACGAAGAACTCGTCGATCTGCCGGACCACGTCGATGAAGCGCTCGAAGTCGACGGGCTTGGTGACGTACGCGTTCGCGTGCAGGTCGTAGGAGCGCAGGATGTCCTCCTCCGCGTCCGAGGTGGTCAGGACGACGACAGGGATGGAGCGCAGGGCGTCGTCCGCCTTGATCTCGCGCAGCACCTCGCGGCCGTCCTTGCGCGGCAGGTTGAGGTCCAGCAGCACGAGGTCGGGCCGCTCGACGTCCGGGTCCCGCAGCAGCTCGAGGGCCTCGACGCCGTCGCCGGCCACCAGCAGCGTGTTGTTCAGCTTGTGGTCCTCGAACGCCTCGCGGATGAGCAGGACGTCACCGGGATCGTCCTCGACGAGCAGAACGGTGATGGGGCGGGGGGCGGTCATGGCGCGGGGCTCTCCTCGAGCTCGCTGGGCAGGGTCAGGCGGAAGGTCGTGCCGGGACGCGGATCGTCCACGTCGAGCCAGACGGCTCCGCCGTGGTACTCGATGATCTTGCGGCACATCGCCAGGCCGATGCCGGTGCCGCCGTAGCGCTCCTTCGGGTGCAGGCGCTGGAAGATGATGAAGATGCGGTCGGCGTATTCGTCCTCGATGCCGATCCCGTCGTCGTGGACGGCGATCTCGCAGGAGCCGTCCTCACCGCGGGCGACCTCGACGCTGACGTGCGGGCTGCCGTCCTCGCCGTGGAACTTCACGGCGTTGCCGATGAGGTTCTGGAAGACGAGCGCCAGCAGCCCGGCGTCGACGCGGAGGGTGGGGAGCTCGCCGGTCACCTCGACCTGCGCGCCCGTGTCCTCGATGGCCCCGGCCAGGTCGGTCAGCGCGCGGTCGATGACCGACCGCAGCGGGACCGCCTGGTGCTCGCGGGTGACCCGCCCGACCCGCGAGAACGCGAGCAGGTCGTTGATGAGCTCCTGCATCCGCTTGGCGCCGTCGACGGCGAAGAAGATGTACTGGTCGGCCTTCTCGTCCAGCTGCCCCTCGTAGCGCCGCTGGAGCATCTGCGTGAACGAGGCCACCTTGCGCAGCGGCTCCTGCAGGTCGTGGGAGGCGACGTAGGCGAACTGCTCGAGCTCGGCGTTGGAACGCTCGAGGTCCTGCTGCACCGCGCGGGTGACGGTCAGCTCCTGGACGATGCGCGCGCGCATCGAGTCGACGTCCTCCGCCAGCGCGACGACGTCCGCCGGGCCGCGGGCGTTCACCCCGTGCTCGAAGTCGCCGTCGGCGACGCGGCGCACCTCGTCCGCCAGGGCGGCGATCGGGACCGTGATCGCCTGCCGGATGAACAGGATCGACATCAGTCCGCCGAGCACGAGCAGCGCGGCGACGGCGATCAGCACCTGGTTCAGGCGGTCGGCGTTGCGGTTCAGCGCCGCCCGCGCCTGCCCGCGGGCGGCGCCGAGGCCGGCCTGGAGCACGGCGAGGCTGCGGCGCAGGCGGTCGAACCGGGCGCGGCCGGCGCCGACGTTGACGTCGTCGTCCTTGGGCTTCGTGCGCCGCGCCTGGATGGCGGGCTCGGCGAAGCCCTGCTGCCACGTGGCCGCGAGCTGGAGCGTGCGGTCCAGCAGGCGTGAGGAGGCGTTGAGCTTCGGGTCCTCGCGGAACAGCTCCTGCAGGCGCATCGCGGCAGCCCGCTCGTCGTCCAGGCCACGGGCGTAGGGCGTGAGGAAGCGCGAGTCGCCCGCCAGGACGAAGCCGCGCACGCCCGTCTCCTGGTCCAGGTAGGACGTCTGCAGGCGCAGCGCGGTCACGAGCGCGGGGTCGATCCGCAGGACGAGGCGGGCGCGCGCGTCGGCCAGGTCGCGGGAGGCGTGGACGCCCGCGATGACCCCGGCGGCGAGCACGAGCCCGAGGATCAGGGCGACGACGGCGAAGCGCTGCCCGACGCGCAGGCGGCCGGCACGCCTCATGCCGCCGGGAGGGCGAGCGACGGCGGCGGGCTCGAGCTCGCCGGCGGCCTCTGCGCCAGCACGAGCATCGCCGCGTCGTCGGAGAGCGGGCCGCCGTTGGCCTCCTGCACCGCGCCGATGGTGGCGTCGATCAGCGTCACGGGGTTGGCGCGCCAGCCGGTCAGCGTCCGTGCCTGCACGCTCGTGACCGCGCACAGCGCGTCGTCACCAAGCCGCTCACGGCCACCGGCGGCGCGGCCCTCGGTAAGGCCGTCGGAGTACAGGACGATGGCGTCCTCGGACTCCAGCGGCACCTGGATCGTGGGCGCGCGCTCGCCCCACGCCACCCCGAGCGGCGGCCGGCGGTGCAGGCCGTCCACGACCCGTGCGGTGCCGTCGCCGCCCACGATGATGGGGGCGGGGTGGCCGGCCAGGCGCAGCGCGAGGCTCCCGCGCGCGGGGTCCAGCTGCACCATGCAGAGCGTCGCGAAGGCGTCCTCGTCGTGGCGCTCGTGGATGAGCACCTCCTCCAGGACGGCGAGAGTGTGGTCCGGCTCGGCGCCGGCCAGCTGCAGCGTGCGCCAGGCGATCCGCAGGCAGACGCCGAGCGCCGCCTCGTCCGGACCGTGGCCGCTGACGTCGCCGAGCAGCGCGTGGACGACCCCGTCGGCGGACTGCACGGCGTCGTAGAAGTCCCCGCCGAGGAGCGCCCGGCGCCGGCCGGGCAGGTAGCGCGCCGCGACGGCCAGCCGGGGGTGCTCGACGAGCAGCACCGGGAGCAGCCCGCGCTCCAGGCGGCGGTTCTCCTCCGCGGCGCGCTCGGCGTCGCGGAGGGACCGGGAGGCGATCTCCGCGTGGCAGCGTTCGACGGCGTAGCGGATCGAGCGGTCCAGCCGGTCCTCGTCGACCTGCGACTTGACGAGATAGTCCTGGGCGCCGGCGGCCACCGCGGCCAGGCCGCGGGCGCGGTCGACGTCGCCCGTGAGGACGACGAGCGCGATCGACCGGGCGGCCTCACGGATCGCGGTCAGCGCATCGAGCCCGGCGGCGTCCGGGAGCCCGAGGTCGAGCAGGATGCAGTCGGGCTCCGGGCCGCGCACGAGGACCGCGAGCGCTTCGGCGACGGTCCGGGCGCGGACGACCTCGACCTCGGTCCCGGCGTCGTCGAGCAGTTCCGTGACGAGGAAGGCGTCGCCGTCGTCGTCCTCGACCAGGAGCAGGCGGATGGGACGGTCGGTCTCGAGGTCGGCGGCCATTGCTGCGAAGGCGGCCGCGAGGTCGGGGTCGACGGGCGCCGGGCCAGCCTACCGACTCCGGGCGCGCTCGCGTCCGTCGTGGCGAGCGCCGAAGCGGGGCGGGGGGCGCCGTCTCACGGGATGCTCAGCGTCCGCGGCCGGCGATCGCGTGGTAGCGGGAGACGGCCTCCGCCCGGTTGGTCGCGCGCAGCTTGCGGAGGACGTGCGAGACGTGCGTCTTCGCGGTCTGCTCCGACACGACGAGCTGGCGCGCGATCGCCGCGTTCGTCGCGCCCTCCGCCATCAGCGCGAGGACCTCGAGCTCCCGCGGGGTGAGCAACGACTGCAGCCGTCCGCCGGGAGCCAGCGCCGCGTCCAGGGGCCCGCCCGTGGAGCGCAGCGAGGCGTGCAGGTCCTCCTCCTCGCGGCTGAGCCCGGCGTCGAGGGAGCCCAGCCGCTCGGCGACCTCGCCCGCCTCGCCGACCAGCCGTCGCAGCTCCGCGCGGTGCTGCGCGAGGCGGTCGGTCAGCACCGCCCGGTGGAGCGCCAGCGCGAAGCCCTCCGCGAAGACGGCGAGCGTCAACCGGTCGAGCTCGTCCACGTCGCGTCCCGGCTCGAAGTAGCGGTCGGCGTGGAGGAAG
>JAOPZU010000430.1 GCA_025963955.1 Solirubrobacterales bacterium | reverse complement strand
GGCCGCGGAGCGCAGCGCCCCGATGGCCGAGCGCGGCGCGCCGCCCACGTCGACCGCGAAGCCCGCGTGGCCGAGATCGAGCGCGGCGTGGATGGCGGTCGCGTTGGTCTTGTCGAGGTAGGCGGGGCTGCTCGTGGCGAAGAGGATCGTGTGCGGCGGGCTCCCCCCGGCCCCGGCGAGCGCGCGCCGGGCGGCCTCCGCGCCCATCGTGGTGGAGTCCTCGTCGTAGGAGGCGACGGTACGGAAGCCCTTGCTGGGGCGACCGCCGAGGGCCGCGCCGAGCTCGGCGTGCTGAAGGCGGTGGCGGGGCACGTACGCGCCGTACCCGACGATGCCGTGGGGCGCGCCGCTCATGCGTACAGCGCCTCGATCGTCGCCTCGTACTTCGCGTCGATGGGCTTGCGCTTGAGCTTCATCGTGGGTGTCAGCTCGTCGCCCCCGGGCAGCCACTCCTCCGCCAGCAGCTCGTACTTCTTGATCTGCTCGACGCGGGCGAGCTTCGCGTTGGCCGCCTCGATGGCGGCGGCGATGGCCTCCTGCACCCCGGAGTCCGCGGCGACGGCCTCGACCGACGTGTCGGCCAGGCCGGCCTTCGCGGCGTGCGCGGCGGCCATGTCCGGATCCAGGACGATCAGCGCGACGTTGTAGGGACGCCGGTCGCCGATGACGGCGACCTGCCCGATCAGCGGGTGCGCCGCCTTGATCTGCCCCTCGATGTTCGCCGGGGACATGTTCTTGCCGCCCGCGTTGATGATGAGCTCCTTCTTGCGGTCGACGATCGAGACGAAGCCGTCCTCGTCGAGCGTGCAGATGTCCCCGGTGTGCAGCCAGCCGTCCGCGTCGATCGCCTCGGCGGTCTTGGCCGGGTCGTTGCGGTAGCCGCGGGTGATCGTGGGGCCCTTGGCCAGCAGCTCACCGTCCTCGGCGAGCTGCAGCTCCAGGCCGGGGATCGCGGGGCCGACGGAGCCGATGCGCGCGCCGTCGGGGTGGACGATCGTCAGGCAGCACGACGCCTCGGTCATGCCGTAGATCTCGGTGATCGGGAGCCCGAGCGCGAGCAGGAACTCGTGGACGTCACGGGACATCGGCGCGGCGCCGACGATCATCCACTCGACCTGGTCCAGCCCGATCCGCTCGCGCAGCTTGGCCAGGACGGCGGCGTCGAGCTGCGCGTGGCGCGCGGCGAGCTCCTCGGGGATCTCCTCACCGCGGTCCCTCTGGCGGACGACCTCCAGGCCGGTGGCGACGGCGGCCTGCAGGCCGGCGCGGCGCTGCTCGTCCGGCTCGTTCGCGATCGCCGCCTCCAGCGCCGCCTTGATCTTCTCCACCACGCGCGGCACGGCACCCCAGATTGTCGGCCTCACCTCGGGCAGCGCAGCGGCAACCTGCCGAGCGTCCGCCACCGGAATGATCTGGATGCCGAAGACCATCTGGTTGTAGTGCGAGGACCAGCGATCGGCGATGTGGGCCGAGGGCAGGTAGGACGTCAGGCGCGCGCCGGGGCGCATCGGCAGGACGCTGCCGACCGCGCGGCACTGGGCCAGCATGTTCGCGTGGGTGGTCTCCACGCCCTTGGGTGGCCCGGTGGTGCCGCTCGTGTAGATGAGCGTGAGGACGTCGTCCGGGCCGACGGCCCGCCACGAGGCCTCGAAGGCGAAGGCGGGGTCGCCGGCGGCCTCGAAGGCGTCCAGGCTCGTCGTGTGCTCGGGCGCTCCGTCGAGGCAGACGATGGTCGACGGCTCGGCGCCGGTCCCGCGCGCGGCGAGGATCCGGGGCACGAACTGCTCCTCGGCGATCACGACCCGGGCCTGCGAGTTCTCCAGCAGGTAGGCGATCTGCTCCGGTGAGGACGTCGCGTAGACCGAGAAGGGGATCGCGCCGAGGTGCAGCGCGGCGGTGTCGCAGAGATGGAACTCGACGCGGTTGCCCATCATCAGCGCGACGGTGTCCCCGTGACCGACGCCGGCCGCGGCCAGGGCCGCCGCGAGGGACCGCACGCGCGCGGCGTACTCGCCGAAGGTGAGCTGCGTCGTGCCGTCGACGGTCCGCAGGGCGATGTCGTCGGCGAAGCGCTCGGCGGTGGCCTGGAAGGCCTCGCACAGGGTGACCGCGGCGGGCGCCGCCTCGACGGGCTCGGGTCGGACTTCTTCGGCCGTGGACATCTCTTCCCTTCGGATCGTGACCCGGCGAGACGCCGGCCGGACCAGAGTACAGCAAGTGTGGACACGTTGTCCGATGTGTCGCACGACTCGTCTGGACTTCCTGTCCGGCCATGTGGGACGATGCCCGCTAGATGGCGCCAGTCACCGGGAGACCCCGCAGCAGCCGCGCCCAGCGCCGCGAGGAGATCCGCGGACGGCTGCTCGAGGTGGTCGAGGAGCTGCTGGCCGAGGGCGAGAGCTTCACCGAGCTGAGCGTCGAGCGCCTGGTCTCGCGGGCCGAGCTGTCCCGGTCGACCTTCTACGTCTACTTCGAGGGCAAGGGCGACCTGCTCACCGCCTGGTTCGAGGGGATCACGGACGCCCTGGAGGGCTCGGCGGCCGGGTGGTGGGCCCTCGGCGCGGACGCCCGCCGGGAGGACCTGCGGGCGGCGCTCGACGCGATCGTCGTCACCTACCGCCCCCACGCGACGCTCATGGCCGCGATCTACGACGCCGCCGCCTACGACCTGGCGGTGCGCGAGCTCGTGGAGGGGATGATGAGCACGAACGCGGCCGCGCTGCGCAAGCACATCCGCGCCGGTCAGGCGGCCGGGTTCGTCGATCCGGCGCTCGCCGCGCCCCAGGTCGCCGGGTGGCTGACGTGGATGGCGGAGCGTAGCCTGCACCAACTGATCCGCACTGCCACGGACGGGGAGCTGCGCGGGCTCGTCGACGCGTACACCGGCATCGTCTGGAACACCCTCTACGCACCGACGCGCCGATGAGCGGGCTCGTTGCCGTCGCGCGGGTCGGGGGGGTCGCCCACCTGGAGCTCAACCGGCCCGAGGCCCTGAACGCGTGGACGCCCGAGCTGGGCCGCGAGCTGCTGGCGCGACTGCGCGAGGCCGCGCAGGACCCGGCCGTCCGCGCGATTCTCGTCACGGGCGCGGGGCGAGCGTTCTCCGCCGGCGCCGACGTCAAGAACCCGCGCGAGTACACGCCGAACGGTGAGCCCGACCTCAGCACCCGCCTGCGGGAGATCTACAACCCGATCGTCACGACGATCCGCGGAGCGCCCAAGCCCGTCGTCGGCGCCATCCAGGGCGCCGCCGCGGGCCTGGGCTGCTCGCTCGCGCTCTCGTGCGACCTGCTCCTGGCCGGCGAGTCGGCCTACCTGCTGCTGGCCTTCGTCCACCTGGGGGTCATCCCGGACGCCGGCTCGTCCTGGTTCCTGGCCGAACGCGTGGGCGCCGTGCGGGCGGCGCAGCTCATGATGCTCGGGGAGCGGCTGCCGGCCGCCCGCGCGCTCGAGTGGGGGCTCGTGAACGACGTCGTGCCGGACGACGCGCTGCGGGACTCCGCGCTGGCACTGGCCACCCGTCTGGCGGAGGGGCCGACGGTCGCCCTGGCCAACATGAAGCGCGCGCTGGCCTCCGCGGCCCAGGCCGGCCTGGCCGCTCACCTCGAGCTCGAGGCGACGCTGCAGCAGGCGCAGGCGGGCACGGCGGACTACGCGGAGGGCGTGGCGGCGTTCAAGGAGAAGCGGCGGGCAGCCTTCCGCGGCACCTGACACGGCGTCGTTTTTGCACCCGGGCCGGGGTTGTCGCACCGGGCCCCGGGGCGGCGTCGTTTTTGCACCCGGGCCGGGGGTTTCCACACCGGAGCCGGGGGCGGCGGGG
>JAOPZU010000421.1 GCA_025963955.1 Solirubrobacterales bacterium | reverse complement strand
GCCCACGAGCTGCACGTGAACACGGGCCCGGCAGCCCTCGAGCTGCCGGCCGCACCGCTGCTGCGCACGGCCGGCGCCGGCTCCGCGCTGCCCCCGCGCGCTGCCGCGGTCGTGCCCGTCTGAGGCGCCCGTCGTCCACGCGTGTTTGGGGGGCTCGTGCCGCGGGGCACTACACGCTCCGTGACTCGGTCGGTCACAGCCCTCCTGTCCCTGGTCCTCCTCCTGTTCGCCCTGGCGTCGTGCGGTGGATCCTCCTCGTCCAACGGCGGGACCGTCACCCTGAACTGGTGGGCCTACAACGAGCCGTCCGGCTCCTTCCGCGAGGCGGCCGACCGCTGCACGCGTGAGTCGCACGGCCGGTACCGGATCGCCTTCAACGCCCTCGGCAACGACGCGGACACGCAGCGCCAGTCGCTCGTGCGCCGCCTCGCCGCCAAGGACGCCTCGATCGACCTGATGAGCATGGACGTCGTGTGGACCGGCGAGTTCGCCGAGGCGGGGTGGATCCGCCCGTGGCCCGCGTCCTTCGCCAGGCAGGTCCGCAAGGGGACGCTCGCCGGCCCGCTGGCGACCGCGACCTACCAGGGCAAGCTCTACGCCGCGCCCGCGAACTCGAACACCCAGCTGCTCTGGTACCGCAAGGACCTGATCAAGAACCCGCCCAAGACGTGGGACGCGATGATCGACCAGGCCGCGAAGCTCAAGAAGGCCGGCCGCGTGGAGATCCAGGGCGCAGCCTACGAGGGCACGATGGTCTGGTTCAACGCGCTGGTCACCTCCGCCGGCGGGAGGATCCTCGACGGCCCCACGAAGGTCGGCGGCAACAAGCAGGCGCTGCGCACGGCCGCCCGGATCATGAGCAAGCTCGCCGGGTCCAAGGCCGCCGACCCGTCGCTCAAGAACCAGAAGGAGGACCAGAACCGGCTCGCCTTCGAGACCGGCCAGGCCGCCTTCCAGGTCAACTACCCGTTCATCTATCCGTCGGCCAAGGCGAACAACCCGAAGCTCTTCAAGGAGATCGGCTGGGCGCCCTACCCCGGCGTCGAGCCAGGCAAGCCGGCCAAGGCGCCCATCGGTGGCTTCAACTGGGGCGTGAGCTCCTACACCGCGCACCCGCAGGAGGCCTTCGCGGCCGCCACCTGCCTGCGCGACCCGACCAACCAGCGCGCGTTCGCGATCAAGGGCGGCCTGCCGCCGACCCTCTCCTCGCTCTACGACGACAAGGCCTTCAAGAAGGACTACCCCTTCGCCGGCCTCGTCCGCCGCCAGCTCGAGCACGCCGGCGTGCGCCCCGTCACCCCGCTCTACGCGGACGTCTCGCTCGCCGTGTACACCACCGTCTCGCCGCCCGGGAACATCGACCTGAAGAGCGTGGTCAAGAAGCTCACCGAGCGCATCGGCGACGCGCTGAAGTCGAAGGGACTGCTGTAGCCATGGCCCGCGCCGCGAAGAAGCCGCTGACCGACCGGGCCCGCGCCGAGCGCAAGCTCGGGCTCCTGCTCTGCGCCCCTGCGGGGATCGTGATGCTCGCGGTCACGGCCTATCCGATCGCGAACGCGATCTACCTCTCGCTGCTGCGCTCGGATCTCCGCTTCCCCGGTCAGCGCGAGTTCATCGGCCTCGACAACTACGTCACCGTCCTGAGCTCCAGCCTGTGGTGGAAGGACGTCCTCCACACGGTCATCCTCACCCTCGCGTCCGTCAGCCTCGAGCTCGTGCTCGGCATGCTGCTGGCGCTCGTGATGCACCGGGCGCTCTTCGCCCGTGGTTTGCTGCGGACCGCCGCGCTGATCCCCTACGGCATCGTGACGGTCGTCGCCGCGTTCGCCTGGCGCCTGGCCTGGTCGGGCTCGGAGGGCGGCTTCGTCCCGAAGGTGCTCGGCCTCTCGACGGACCCGCTGACCCAGACGAGCACCACCTACCTGGTGGCGATCCTCGCGGAGGTCTGGAAGACGACCCCGTTCATGGCACTGCTGCTGCTGGCCGGCCTCGCGCTCGTCCCGGACGAGCTGCACGAGGCGGCCAAGGTCGACGGCGCCACGGCCTGGCAGCGCTTCCGCCGGATCACGCTGCCGCTGATGAAGCCCGCGATCCTCGTGGCGCTGCTGTTCCGCACCCTGGACGCCTTCCGGATCTTCGACTCGGTCTACGTCATCTCCAACAACGGGGTCAACCGGCCGCTGGAGAGCGTCTCGGTCCTCGGCTACAACACGCTGCTGAACCGGCTGAACCTCGGCCTCGGGTCGGCCGTGTCCGTGCTGATCTTCGTGTTCGTGATCTTCATCGCCGCCCTCTTCGTCAAGGGTCTGGGCACCTCGTTGGACGAGCAGACGGGAGCGGGTAAGTGATCGGCACGCGCCGCTACGCCGGCTGGGGCGCCGTCCACCTGATCGTGCTGACGAGCGCCCTGTTCCCGGTCCTGTGGATCCTGTCGCTGTCGCTGAAGACGAGCGGCGACATCGCCGACGGTCGGCTGATCCCGCGGGCCTTCTCGCTGGACAACTACTTCGGCGCCAAGGGCATCTTCAAGCAGTCGATCTTCACCGACGCGCTCTTCAACTCGCTCATCATCGCGTCGATCGCGACGGTCATCTCCGTCGTGCTCGCCGCGATGGCCGCCTACGCGATCGCGCGCCTGGAGTTCCCGGGCAAGCGCCTGATCCTCGTGGCGGCGCTAGCCATCGCGATGTTCCCGCCGATCTCGATCGTCGGTCCGCTCTTCAACCTGTGGCGCGACCTCGGCCTGTTCGACACGAAGGCCGGCCTGGTCATCCCGTACATGACGTTCACGCTGCCGCTGGCGATCTACACGCTCAGCGCGTTCTTCCGCGACATCCCGTGGGAGCTGGAGCAGGCCGCGCAGATGGACGGCGCCACGCCCGCCCAGGCCTTCCGCAAGGTCATCCTGCCGCTCGCCGCGCCCGGCATCTTCACCACCGCGATTCTCGTCTTCATCTTCGCGTGGAACGACTTCGTCTTCGCGATCTCCCTGACGTCCACGGGCCGGGCGCAGACGGTCCCGGCGGCGCTCTCGCAGTTCACCGGGGCCTCGCAGTTCACCGCCCCGGTCGGGTCGGTCGCCGCGGCCGCGGTCGTCGTGACGATCCCGATCATCATCGTCGTCCTGTTCTTCCAGCGGCGCATCGTGGCCGGCCTGACCGCCGGCGCAGTGAAGGGTTAGAGGAGCACGCCATGAGCAGCATCACCCTGAAGGACGTCACCAAGCGGTACGGGGACGGCTACGAGGCCGTCAAGCACCTGGACCTGGACATCGCCGACGGCGAGTTCATGATCCTCGTCGGCCCCTCCGGCTGCGGGAAGTCGACGGCGCTGCGGATGGTCGCCGGCCTGGAGGACATCTCCGAGGGCGAGCTCGACATCGGCGGGGAGCGCGTCAACGACAAGGCGCCGAAGGACCGCGACATCGCGATGGTCTTCCAGAACTACGCGCTCTACCCGCACATGACGGTGCGGGAGAACATGGGCTTCGCGCTGAAGCTCGCGAAGGTCCCGGAGGAGGAGATCCGCAGGAAGGTCGAGGAGGCCGCGAAGACCCTCGACCTGACCGAGCACCTGGACCGCAAGCCGTCCAACCTCTCCGGCGGCCAGCGCCAGCGCGTGGCCATGGGGCGGGCGATCGTCCGTGAGCCCGCCGCCTTCCTTATGGACGAGCCGCTGTCCAACCTCGACGCGAAGCTCCGCGTGCAGATGCGGACCGAGGTCTCGCGGATCCAGCAGCGCCTGGGCGTCACCACGATCTACGTCACGCACGACCAGACCGAGGCGATGACGCTCGGAGACCGCGTGGCTGTGATGCGCGCGGGCGTCCTGCAGCAGGTCGCCTCCCCGCGCGAGCTCTACGACCACCCGGTGAACCTCTTCGTCGCGGGCTTCATCGGCTCGCCGGCGATGAACTTCTTCCCGGCCCCCCTCGACTCGGGCACCCTGAAGCTGCCGATGGGCGACGTCCCGCTGCCGGACGGGCTGCGGGCCGGACTGGAGGCCGAGACGGTCCACGGCGACCTCATCGCCGGGCTGCGCCCGGGCGACATGGAGGACGCCGGGCTCGTGCCCGAGCACCACCGCGGCACCGGGCACGTCTTCCCGGCCGAGATCGAGCTCGTCGAGTCGATGGGCTCCGAGAGCTACGCCTACTTCACCCTGCAGGGCGGGGCGGTCCAGGCCGACGAGCTGGCGGAGCTCGCGGCGGAGGCCGGGCTGTCCGACCTCGGCGGCGGGGGCGACGCCCGCGTCACGGCGCGGCTCTCGGCCGAGTCCGACATCCGGTCGGGGACCACCGCCGAGCTGTGGATGGACACCCAGCGCCTGCACCTGTTCGACGCGCACGACGGGCGCGCGATCGGGCGGACGGGCCGCGACGGGAGCTAGCGCGCCGCGCGCACGCGGGCCAGGAGCTCCGGGCTCCACTCGTGCGTGAGCGCGAGGCGGTAGCGCTCACCGCCGACCGCGAGGAAGGCGTCGGCCTCGGTGCCGTCGCCGAGCAGGCCGGCCTCGCGGATCATCGTGCAGACGGGATCGAACTCCGTGGTGAACCACAGCAGCGCGGCGGCGGGGCGGTCGAGCGGCTCGGGGCGCTCGAGTTGCATGCGGAAGGCCCAGGCCTCCACCCCCTCGGCGAGCTCGCCGTAGGCCAGGGCGTCCGTCAGCCGGACGCGGGCGGCGTGGTCGGCCCGCAGCGGGACGCGCTCCCGGAACAGCCGCTCGCTGCTCTTGCGCGGCAGGTCGGCGATGGTGAGCCGGCGCTCCGCCCCGACCCGGGTCAGTACCTCGACGACCTGCGCCTCGATGCGGTCGCGCCCGAGCGCCCGCGCGACCGACACGCGGTGGTGGCCGTCCCGGACGAAGTAGACGTCGCCGACGCGGTAGACGCTGATCGGCGGCAGGTCGCGGCCCTCGCGCATCGCGAGCGCGATGCGCTCCCAGCGGGTGCGCACGACGGGCGAGGTGGGGCGGAAGGCCCGGTCGAAGTCCGCCTGGCGCCGGCCGACCGTGCCCGCGATGGCGTCGAGGTCGATCAGGCGGCGGCCGGCGTCCCGCTCGCCGAGGCGGCCGAGCGCCGCCACGACCTCCTCGAACGGGAGGATCGCGCCGACGTCGGGCGAGCCCTGCAGGCGACGACCGAGCCGCGACAGCGCCTGCCTGCGGCGGGCGCGGAGGAAGTCGTCGCCGGCGTCGGCGGAGGCCAGTCCGGTCGAGGAGGGCATGGGCGGGTGTTACCCGTCACCCCGCCTCGCCATGTCGGATCGTTGACACTGTCCGGCGGTGTCCGCGACCTCCGTCCACGCTCCCGTTCCGCTACGGACCGTCGGCCGGCGGTGGCTGCGCCTGGGGTGCGTGGCCTTCGGCGGGCCCCCGGCGCACGTGGCCCTGCTGCGGACGCTGTGCGTCGAGCGGGAGCACTGGCTGACCCCCGCGCAGTTCGCGGACGCCATCGCCGCCACCCAGCTGCTGCCGGGGCCCGCGTCGACCCAGCTGGCGATCTACTGCGCGCACCGGGCCGGCGGCGGGC
>JAOPZU010000413.1 GCA_025963955.1 Solirubrobacterales bacterium | reverse complement strand
GCTGAGCGAGCCCGCGTAGGATCCCGGCCGTGCCCGACCCGACGCTGACGCTTCTGCACAACCCGCACTGCTCGACCTCCGTGCACGCGCTCGACGCCCTCCAGGCGGCCGGGCACGAGGTGGCGGTGCGCAAGTACCTGCTGGTGAAGCAGCGGCTGGACGCGGACGAGCTGCGGTCGCTCGCCGAGCGCCTCGTCGGCGACCCGCCCGACGCGCTCATCCGGCGGGACAAGCAGTACGCGACCCTCGGGCTGGAGGCCGACGGCCTGTCCGTCGACGAGGTCGTCGCCATCCTCGTGGAGCACCCCGCGCTGCTCCAGCGTCCGATCCTCGACGACGGCAGCGCCGCGATGATCGGACGGCCCCGCTCGCGGGCGGCGGCCTGGGCCGCCGCCGGGCGGGTCACCGAGGGCTGAGCGCCCTCCGGCCGCGAAAGGGCGTCCCCGGCGGTGCGTCAGAAGCCGTAGCTCTTCCCGATCACGTCGAGCATGATCTCGTCCGCTCCGGCGCCGATGCGGTAGAGGCGCACGTCCCGGTACACCCGCGAGATGTCGTACTCCTTCATGTACCCCGCGCCCCCGTGGATCTGCATGCACTGGTCGGCGACGCGGTCGGCCACCTGCGTGGCGAAGAGCTTGGCCATCGAGATCTTGCGGACGTCGTAGGCTCCCGCGGCGTACGACGCGGCGGTGGCGTAGACGAGGTCGCGGGCCGCCTCGAGCTCGGTCGCCATCTGCGCGAACTTGTGCCGGATCGCCTGGTGCTGGCCGAGCGGCCGCCCGAACGTCCTGCGCTCGGACGCGTACTCGACGGTCTTGTCGAACGCGTACTGCGCGTAGCCCGTCACGCCGGCGGCGGCGATCGTCCGCTCGGCCTGCAGCTCCCACATGATCTGCTGGAAGCCCTTGCCGACGGTGCCGAGGATCGCGCTGTCCGGGACGCGCACGTCCTGGAAGGCGAGCAGCGCCGTGTCGGAGGCGTGCATGCCCATCTTCTCGAGCTTCTGCTCGACCAGGACGCCCGGCGCGTCCATCGGCACGAGGAAGATCGTGAAGCCCCCGTAGCCCGCGTCGGGATCGGTCTTGGTGACGAGCATGCACATCGACGCGCGGTGCCCGTTCGTGATGTAGGTCTTGGCGCCGTTGATGACCCACTCGCCCGCGCCCTCGTCGCGCACCGCGCGCGTCTTGATCGCGGCGACGTCCGAGCCGGCGTCGGGCTCGGTGATGCCGAGGCAGTAGATCTGCTCCCCGGCCACGCCCGGCGTGACGTAGCGCTGCTTCTGCTCCTCGGTCCCGAACTCGAGGATGGGCGGCATGACCATGTCCGTATGGACGGAGAGGCCCATCAGGAAGCCGCCGGACCCGGCCCGCGCGATCTCCTCCGCCAGCACGATGTTCGTGAAGTAGTCGCCGCCCTGCCCGCCGTACTCCTCCGGCACGGACAGGCCGAGGAAGCCGAGCTCCCCCATCCGCCGGACGATGCTGTCCGGGAACGTCGTCTCCTCCCAGGCGTGGACGTGCGGGATGACCTCGCGGTCCACGAAGGCGCGGATCGATTCGCGCAGCGCGTCGTGGTCCTCGGTGAAGATCGACCGGGCGGGGCTCTCGACCGTGTTCATGAGGTCAACGGTAGCGCACTTCGGACAGCTTGTCCGAAGTCGGCCGCCGCCGTACGATGCGGCGGTGTCCGACGCCTCGCCGCGCAGCCGCCAGGGCCGCGCCTACCAGCAGGACGAGGTGGCGGGACTCCTGCGCGACGCCCTGACGGCCCTGATGGCCGACGGCACCCCGTTCCGGGATCTGTCGGTCGCCCGGCTCGCGTCCACCGCCGGCCTCGCGCGCTCGACCTTCTACGTCGCCTACGACGACAAGGCGGCGATGCTCCAGGAGCTCAGCGCGCGCAGCCTGAGCCGCCTGTACGGCGGCGCCCGGGCCTGGATCCGCCACGGCGGCGACGCGACGCGCGAGGACATCGCGGCCGGGATGCGGCAGATCCTCGACGCGTTCCTGCAGGACGAGGCCGTCATGCGCGCGGTCGCCGAGGCCTCCGTCTACGAGCCCGCCGTCCGGACCGCCTACGTGGACGGCGTGAACGCGTTCGCCGGCGCGCTGGAGCGCATGATCCGCCGCGGCGTGAAGGCGGGGCGCATGCGCGCCGTCGCGCCCCGGCCGACGGCCGAGGTGCTCGCGTGGATGACCGAGCGTACGATCAGCCGCGTCCGCCCGGACGCGAGTTCCGCCGAGCTCGACGCGCTGGCGGTTGCGTTGGCGGACGTGGTGTGGCAGACGCTCTTCGCGGGGACCTGAGCCCCGGGAGATGACGTCAACGTGCCGGATCCAATTTCTCGTGGTGGCGTGCGAGTGCGTACGATCCTGCTGATGCTCGGCCGCCGCTATCGCTGCGTGGTGTTGTTCCTCGGCGTTCTTGCCGTGGGAATCGCGCTGGCGCAGACGGTGCAGGGCGTGGACCTCGGGCTGCTGTTCCTGGCTCCGGCTCTGGTCCTGGTGCTTCCGCTCCTGGCGGGGCGGTACCTCGGCGAGCGACAGCTTGAGCGGTTGCGGACGGCGTTCCGCCCGCGTCGGGTCCGTGCGCCGCGTGTGCTGCGCGCCGGCGGGCCGTCGGTGGTGCGCAGCGTGAGTGCTGCCGGGGGTGCGCTGCTGGCCGCGTCCTTGGGTCGTCGCGGCCCGCCGCGCTCGGTTCTGCGCAGCTTCTGACCGGCCGCGCGACCTGCGTGGTCGCGCTGTTCGCCCGTTCAAGCTCTTCAGATTCCGGAGGCCGCTCCATGCGCCGCCACGCTCTGACCGCTGCCTTGGCGCTGTGCGCCCTCGGCCTGGTCTTCACCCCTGGTGCCTTGGCGCATCAGGGAAACCCGAACTTCCGCTCGATCATCACGGCCGTGACGCCGTCGGTGAAGGGCGTGTCCCTACAGGTGTTGAGCCTTGACGACCGTCTGGAGCTCACCAACACCTCGGGCCGGCCGGTGATCGTGTACGGCTACCGCGAAGAACCCTACGTGCAGATCCTCGGTGACGGCACCGTGCAGGTGAACAAGCGCTCACCCGCGGGCTACCTGAATCAGGAGCGCTACGCGACCTCTCGCGCACCGGCGTCCGCTGACCCGCGGGCAACGCCGCAGTGGCAGACGGTGGACAAGACCGGCCGGTATGAGTGGCACGACCACCGCATCCACTTCATGGCCACCGGAATCCCGCCGCAGGTCAAGGACAAGCGCAAGCGCACCAAGATCTTCAACTGGACGGTGCCGATCGCGGTCGGCGGGCAGAAGGGCGCGGTGGCGGGCCAGTTGTTCTGGCAGCCGAGGGACACGTCCGGGCCTCCGACCGGGGCCATCATCGGCTTTGTGGTCCTGCTGCTGCTGGGAGCGGCCACGGTCGTGGTCGTCCGGCGGCGACGCGGCGAGAACCAGGAGGAGCGCGGAGCGGGTGACGGAGGTGACGCCGAGTCGCCCTCCACCTCCGGCCGCGGAGAAGCCTGGTGAGGCGCCGCGCGCTGGCGACGGCGGTCGCCGCGTGGGTGCTGCTGGCCGTCGTCGCTCCACGCGCATTCGCTCATGCGCAGCTGAAGTCGACCTCCCCGGCACGCGGGGCCGTGCTGGCGGTGCAGCCCAAGACTGTCGCGTTCCGCTTCGACGAGAGCGTCGAGGGGAAGTTCGGGGCGATCAAGGTCTTCGACGCCGGCGCCCGCCGCGTCGATGACGGAGACACCCGCCATCCGGCCGGTGAGGGCTCGGCGCTGGCGACCGGCCTGAAGCCACGGTTGCCCGAGGGCACGTACACCGCCACCTATCGGGTCATCTCCAGTGATGGGCATCCGGTGGAGGGCGGGGTGGTGTTCTCCATCGGCCGGGCCGGAAGCGGACCGGCCAAGACGATCGACCAGCTCATCGGCAGCCACAGAGCCGGGCCGTGGACGCGCGTCCCTTTCGGCCTGGTGCGCACGATCGACTACCTCGCCCTCGCCCTCGCCCTCGGGGTGCTGGGCTTCCTGCGGTGGTGCTGGCGTTTGGGGTTGCCGCGCGTCGCGGACGGCGGATCGGCATGGCTTGAAGCCTCTGAGGCTGTCGCGACGCGCGGGCGGAGGGTGCTGCTGCTCACGGTCTGCGCGGGGATCTCGAGTGCTCTGCTCGGGCTGGTCTTCGAAGGGGCGACCGCCGCCGGCACGACGTTCTGGGACGCGCTGCACCCCACGATCCTGCGCGACCTCCTCTCCACCCGCTTCGGCACGGTGTGGGGCTTGAAGGGCCTCGTCTGGCTCGTGCTCGGTGCTCTGCTGGTGCCTCGCGGGCCGCTGCGCGCACTGGTCGTGCCTCCCGCTGCCCGAGGCGGGTCGGGAGCCTTCAGCCGGCTCCGGCCTCTGGCGTTCGTGCCGCCGGCCGGCGCCCTTGCGGTGGCGCCTGCTCTGGCGGGCCACGCGCGGACTTCGGGCAACACCCTGCTGCTCGTGCCGTCGGACGTGCTGCACGTGGTGGCGATGAGCGTCTGGCTCGGCGGGCTGGCCGCGCTCCTGCTGCTCGTTCCGCGAGCGACGGCGAGATTGGTGCCGGCCGACCGGACCAGCCTGCTGGCGGCGGTGCTCGTGCGGTTCTCACCGCTGGCGCTGGCCTGTGTCCTGACGCTGATGGTGTCCGGGACGGTGCAATCGGTCCTCTACCTCACCTCCTTCGGTGATCTGCTCCACGACGCGTTCGGACGAGCCGTGCTCATCAAGATCGTGCTGATCATCGCCCTCGCCGGCCTCGGGGCGATCAACCGGCAGAAGGTCCTGCCCAAGCTCCGGCACCTCGCTGCCGACGGGTCCGCGCCCGGCAGCTCCGGACACCTGCTTCGCCGCACGCTTCGCGCTGAGGTGACGGTCGTCATGGCCGTGCTCATCACGACCGGGGCGCTCGTCGGCTACGCCCCACCCAGCTCGACCGCCGGCACCGGCAGCGGGCCGCAGAACATCAGCAAGCGGATCGGCCCGGCCCAGCTCGAGGTCACCACCGAGCCGGCTCGCGTCGGACCCAACACGATGCACGTCTACCTGTTCGACGCACGCTCCGGCGCGCCGTACACCGCCACCAAGCAGCTCACCCTGACCGCCCGCCAGCGCGGCAGAGGCATCGGGCCGATCCCCATCACCCTGGAGCCCACCGGCCCCGGTCACTACACCGCGCAAAGCTTCCAGCTGGTTCCCGGCGGCACCTGGACCTTCGCGCTCACCGATCGCGTCTCCGACTTCGACCAGTACGCCACCACGTTCACCGTGAAGGTCA
This sequence comes from Solirubrobacterales bacterium, assembly GCA_025963955.1. Taxonomy (GTDB): domain Bacteria; phylum Actinomycetota; class Thermoleophilia; order Solirubrobacterales; family Solirubrobacteraceae; genus Paraconexibacter. The sequence continues at coordinate 4,256 of JAOPZU010000413.1, read as the reverse complement.
CCAGCTGATGTCGTCGATGAGCGTCCTGCTCTCGCTGACGCCGCTGCTGCTGCTCCTGCTGCTCCTCGCCCTGGGCTACTACCCCGGTGAGCGCGTCCTCTTGCAGCTCGGCCGACGCCGGCTTCCTCGTCGCGGAACGAGCACCGCAGAGACACGACCACGGCCTCGACCCGCCCGAGCACCGACACGCATCATCGACGGGCGCCGCAACTGCCGCGGCCCGCCGGCCGGGATGTCGTCCCCAACCCACCGACCACATCCCTTCAGGAGCACCCATGAACATGAAGCACCTCGTCCTCGCGGCCACCGCCGCGACGATCACCGCCCCCGCCACCGCGGACGCCCACGTCACCCTGCAGCCCAAGACCGCGCCGGCCGGCGGCTACGTCGTGGAGAACGTCCGCGTTCCCAACGAGACCGACAACGCGACCACCACCCGTGTCACCGTTCGGCTGCCGCCCGGGTTCGCCTCCGTCCTCTACCAGGCTGACCCCGGCTGGAAGGTCAACGTCACGCAGCAGAAACTCACCACGCCCATCAAGACCGACGACGGCGAGGTCACCGACGAAGTCCGTCAGATCACCTGGATCGCCACCAGCAGCCAAGCCGGGATCAAGCCGGGGCAGTTCAAGGACTTCCCCCTCTCCCTGCAGATCCCCGACAAGGCCGGCAGCACCCTCACCTTCAAGGCCCTGCAGACCTACTCCGACGGCAACGTCGTCCGCTGGATCGGCGCCGGATCCTCCGACACACCAGCCCCGACCGTCGACATCACCAAAGCCACGACCGCTCCGGCGGCAACCGCCCGCGCGGCGACCACACCCAGCGTCCAGGTGATCGACAAGCAGCAGAGCAAGACCCTGTCCATCGCCGCGCTCATCATCGGCGCTCTCGGCCTGCTGGCCGGCACCGCGGCACTGGCCACTCGACGCAAGGCCTGACCATCCCGAAACCGGCGATCCTCGAGGCCTGGGCATCCACGCGATGCCTGCGGCCTCGAGGTCCGGGCGACGGTCGCGTACGCGGCTAGGAGCCTTTCGGTGGGGCGTCGAGTCGGCCGCGCTGGCCGGCCGCGCCGCCTACCTGCTCGTCGGGGACGTTCGGGATCTGGGTCATCACGAGCTTGGTGATGACCCGGTCAACCGGGCCTTTGTGGTTGCGCACGGCGCGGTTGAGCAGCGCTTGCTCGGTGGCGGCGCGCCGCTCGCGCGCGAGCAGCGTCAGCTCGTCTGCGCGGCTCATGTGAACAGCACCGGGGTCGCGTCCTTCAGGTGCAGGACGTCGTCCATGTGCGCGGGCGGGCCGTCCAGCCGTGCCAGCGCGCCAGCGAAGCCCTTGAACTGCGGGACGCCCTGTTCGCGGTCCAGGTGGTCGGGCGTGTCGTTGATGAGGACGCCGTCGTTGTGCTCGTGGGCGCCGGCGCCGTCGAGCTTGCCGAGCAGCTCGGGGAACCACCAGCCGTGCGGGACGCGCAGGTGCCCGCGGAGCATGTCCGGGCGCAGTTCGACGACGCCGCTCACGGTGCCGTGCCCGGAGCTGACGGCGACCCAGTCGCCCTCGGTCAGGCCCTCGTCTCTGGCGTCGTCGGGGTGGACGAAGATCTTCGGCAGCGGGGACATCTTGCGGGCGGACGGCAGCTGGCGTTGGCCAGTCTGGAAGTACGGGTCCTCGCGCACGCCGATGAACACGTTGTAGGGAAAGGCCGGGTCGCGGTGGGGCTCGCGGTAGTAGGGCAGCGGGTCGAGCCCGATGTCGGCCAGGACGCTGGAGCTGAGCTCGATCTTGCCCGACGGGGTGCCGAAGCCGGTGCGGCGGTAGGAGCGGTACTCGTGCTTGGCGATCCGCATGTCGTAGGTGTCGATGAACCGCCGGTAGCTCATGCCCATGGGCTTCATGCGGTGGTCGAGCATGTCCTCCAGCGTCTTCCACGGCATCTGGTCGCCCAGGCCCATGCGCTCGGCCAGGTCGACCCAGAAGGCGAAGACGCTGCGGCACTCCCCGGGCGGCTGGACCGCCTGCTCGGAGGAGATGAGCCACGAGCGCCAGCCGAAGGAGTCGTGGATGTTCGGCCGCTCGAGCCAGGTGTCCCCGGGCAGCACGTAGTCGGCGAGCTCCGCGGTCGGGGTCATGAACAGCTCGTGCGCGACGATCAGGTCCTGGTTCGTCAGCGCCGCCCGGATCCGTGGCTGGTTGGCGTAGCTCATCAGCGTGTTGTTGCCGAGCGTGAAGAACGCCTTGACCGGATACGGGTCGCCGTCCGCCATCGCCCTGAAGAGGGAGGACGGGTTGGCCATGTAGGAGCCCATCACGAGGTTCGCGTACTCGTGCCCGTACACGCGCTTGGTGTGCGGCGCCAGCAGCTCGCCGGTCCGGTGCGTGAAGGCGGGGTACTCGTCGTACCCGAGCTGCTTGGCCCGTTGCTCGGGCGTCAACGCCTCGTGCAGCTCGAGCTTGGACTCGGTGAGGTACTCCGCGTTGAAGCCGTACATCAGCTCACCGCCCGGGACGTCGAGGTGCCCGCAGATCGCCTTCAGGATCGACTGGCACCGGATCGCCGAGGTGGAGGACACCTGCTGATCGGTCGTCGGCGACCAGGGCATGCACGCCGAGCGCGCACCCGCGTACATCCGCGCCGCCGCCTGGATCTGCTCCGGCGCCACGCCGGTGATCTCCGCGACGCGGTCCAGCGGGTACTCGGCCAGACGCTCCTTCAACTCGTCGAAGCCCGTCGTCCAGTCGCGGACGAAGTCCTCTTCGTACAGGCCTTCGTCGACGATCACCCGCAGCCAGCCGAGGTACATCGCGGCGTCGGTCCCCGCACGCAGCTGCAGGTGGATGTCGGCCTTCTCGGCCTGGCCGGACACCCGGGGGTCCAGGACGATGAGCTTGCCGCTTCGCCTGCGCCTGGCGCACGAGGTTGTAGATCGGCGTCCACGAGTGCTTGCGCGGATTGTGCCCGCCGAGCACCACGAGATCGGTGTTCAGGAGGTCTGGCCACGGGAACCAGCCGAGCGTGAGCTTGTTGACCGCAGCGGTGTTGCCCATGCACATCGCCACGCCGCTGATCCAGTTCGGCGAGCCCAGGAGGTTCATGAACCGCCGGCCCATGCCCATCTCCACGCTCGTGTTCCAGTTGGACGTGGAGACCGCGAACGCCTCCGGGCCATGCTCGTCCACCACGCGCCGCAGCCGCAGCGCGATGTCGCTCATGGCCTCCTCCCACGACACCTCCTCCCACTGGCCCGAGCCGCGCTCCCCCACGCGACGTAGCGGCGTCTTCAGCCGCTCGGGACGGGCGTACAGCTTCGGCGCGGTGATGCCCTTGAAGCAGAAGTTCGCGGCGACGACCGGATTGGACGGCGGAGCGACCCTCAGCACTTCGCCGTCCCGCACGTGCACCTCCAGCTGGCACGCGATGTCGCACACCGTGCACACCGCCTTCTTGACCTCGGTCGCTCCCATGCTCCTAAAGTAAGAGCAAGTCGATCGGGATGCAAGCACCAACGTAAGCTGGCGTCGTGCCCTCCCGCAAGCCGACCCCGGTTCCCGGCCGGCCCGTCCGTGGCTCCGAGAGCGGGCGGCCGCTCATGGCATTGTTCGACCTGCTCGGCCGCCGCTGGGCGATCACCGTGCTCTGGTCGCTCCGCCACGGCCCGTTGAACTTCCGCGAGTTGCAAGCCGCCACCGAGGGCATCGCGACATCCGTGCTCAACACCCGGCTACGAGAACTCCGGGACGCCGGCCTCGTCGCCAACGGCGACCAGGGCTACGAACTCACCCCGCAGGGCGCATCGCTGCTCGCAGCAGGACAACCCCTCGTTGCCTGGGCCGACGGCTGGGTCCCGGACGCACCGTCGGGGCGCGCGTCAACGTGACCTGCCGCCGTGCTCTGGGACGATGGGGACGGCCTTGCGCCACTCGTCTGGGCAGCCGAACGAGGACTGAAGGGAGCCGCGAGCGAGAATCATGAGCCTCGGAACCCGACGCCACCGCGCCTCCTGAACGCGAAAAGCCCCGCAATCGCGAGGCTTTTCGATCATGCCCCCGGAAGGAATCGAACCTTCAACCTTCGGATTAAGAGTCCGCTGCCTCGGGTCGATATGGCTTGTTTTAGGGGTTTGAGACTTGGCGAGACAGCCCTATTTCAAGCCGTTTCGGCGAGTTTGGTAGCCGATCGTGGTAGCCGATCGGTCCGTGGTAGCGGATGCCAATTTCGTGGTAGCCGATGGGTGTACGATGCCCCAGCGTCGCTCCGA
>JAOPZU010000412.1 GCA_025963955.1 Solirubrobacterales bacterium | reverse complement strand
GGTGCCCGTGGCCGGAGCCGCCGGGGTGCCCGCGGCCGGAGCGCAGGTCGGGGCGGCCGGAGCCGGAGTCGCCGGGGCGCCGTTGCCGTTCCCGTTGCCGTTCTCGTTGCCGTTGCCGTTCCCGTTGCCGTTCCCGTTCGCGTTCCCGTTGCCGGCCGGGTTGCCGTTCCCGTTCGCGTTCCCGTTGCCGTTCGCGTTTCCGTTGCCGTTCGCGTTTCCGTTGCCGGCCGGGTTCCCGTTCCCGTTCGCGTTCGCGTTCCCGTTGCCGTTCGCGTTCCCGTTGCCGTTCGGGCTCGGCGGGACGACCGGGTCATCCTTCTTCTCCTGCCCGGGCGGCACCTTGTCGTTGGCCCGGAGCGTGGCCGGGGGGCACGTCGTCCCGGTCGGCGCGACGCCCGAAGACGGTGCGGCGGCCGGCGCGAGCACGCACGCGAAGGTCACCATGATGCCGGGCCCCTCGCCCAGACCGGACCCGTTGTCGCCGTTCAACTTGATCCGCAGCCGCGTTCCCGCGGAGGTCGCCGCCGTGGGCTTGATCGTGATCTGCGTCCGCTGCGGGGCGCCCGTGAAGCGGACCGGATCCGGGGTGAAGCTCAGCGTGGCGGCGCCGTCCTTAAGCACCTTCCCGGTTGCGGACGGCGAACCCTGGACCGGGCAGCGGGAACTGACGGTGAGCGGCAGCACGTAGCTGCTGCCGACCGTCGCGCAGGTGTTGTACGTCACCTTGACGATGCCGTTGCCGTTGCCTTCGGCGACAACGGAGTACGCGGCGGACGGCGACGGCGGAACGGCGTAGTCGATGCGACCGGCGAATGCCGACGGCGCGGCCACAAGAACGATGGCGGCGCCCCCGAAAGCCGCGAGCCCAGCGCGGGTGAACCGAGACATGGAAGGACTCCCTGTAGAGAATGAGCGATGCGTACGCCGACGACCCCTGACCAGCGCTGACGGCAACCTAGCCGGAGTCCGTCGCCTTCAAACCTGGTCGGAACGCAACCTCTGTCCGGCTTCTTACGAGACGTGGACCGGCCGGTGATCCCTCTGACTTCTCACCCGTAGCGACCAACCTCGGAGACCCGCCGGGCGTTGTCATCTGAGGAGGCGCCGGCGGCCCAAGGCCATGGGCGCCGCCTCGGCGGGCGTCATGGCCCTGGCGCCCGCCGACCACCTTTGCGGCGGGGCGGCAGGCAACGCACGCGGGACCAACATCCGCACCACCCCGGCGACCCGCGCTGAGCGCCGACGTGGGCGTTGACGTTCAGCGTCCGAGGAGATCGTCCCCCTCGATGACGGCCTCGGTGGAGGCGGCCGCGATGGCTTCCCCCGGCTGCGCTCAGGTGAATGCCGTCCGGGGCCCGTACCCGCACCTGACGCCCACCGCATTCGAAGAGCGTCCCTTGGTCCAGGCGCCGTGGCTCAGCGCGGGCCAGCGCCGCCGTCAGAGGTCGTCCCATCGCACGTCCGTGCGCTTGACCCGCGCGGGGACGCCAGCGACCAGCGCTCCGGCCGGGACGTCACGGTTGACCACGGCGCCGGCCGCCACGACCGCGCCGTCGCCGATGGTCACCCCCTTCAGGATGGTGGCGCGCGCGCCGATCCAGACGAGGTCGCCGACGACGATGGGTGCGGTCGCAGGCCCGCTTCCCAGGATCTGGTGGTTGTCGCTGTCGCGGATCATGACCTGCTCGCCGATGGCCGCACCCTCCCCGATCTCGATGCGTTCGAAGCACGCCAGCGACAGGCCGACGTTGGCGTAGCCGCTGCCCAAGATGAGCTCCGCCCCCGCGTTGACCCCCACCTGAGCGCCGTTGAAGATGCGGAAGTCGCGGGCGACCAGACGACCCGCGACCCACACGTGACCGGGATGGAACGGGATGCCGTCCCACTGGATCCCGAGCTCAAGCCGCTCTGCCACCTCCAGCGCCCCGTCGCCGTGCCGGCGCACGCGCATCTGCGGGTGGACGCGGACGGCACCCACGCACAGCCGGCTCTCGCGGAACGAGGACCATCGCGCGCTCAGGCTCATCGGGTGGATCCTAGGGTCCGTGGGGCGGGACGGCGCACGGCGTCGAGCCGCCGGTGGCGCCGACCGGGTCTCCTCCTTGTGCTGCCCCAAATGGTTGACTATCGTCCTACTATGCGATCGCGCGCGGGAATGCTTGGGGGACTCGCGGCGATGATCCTGGTGGCTCCGTTGCCGTCCGCGTCTGCCGCCGGCCTGGATCTTTCCGGCTTGACCGGAAGCACGGCAAGCGCGCCGTCGACTCCGGTGCCCGTTCCGCCGAAGTTGATCCCGCCGCGAACCACGGTCGACCTCGGCGCCGCGGTCTGGTACGCGTGCGCCGATGACGCGTACACGGGCACCGTGGGCCTGGCGTGTCAGTACCGGCCCGCAGGCCCGTCGCTGACCAAGCCCTACCGTGACACGTGGACCAGGTACTTCGACCGCTTGACGCCGGAGAACGAGCTCAAGGCCCTGTGGACGGAGCCGAAGCAGGGCCAGTTCGACTTCAGCGTCGCCGACAAGATCGTCGGTCTGGCGCGCGCCGCACACAAGCACGTGCGTGGCCATGCGCTGGTCTACGCAGCGGCCAACCCGGGGTGGATCGACAAGCCGCTCCTCATCCCGTGGTCACGCAACACCCTGCTGGCCGCGATGCAGAAGCACATTCGCACCGAGATCAGCCACTTCCAGAGCGTGGCGTCAGGCGTCATCGACGAGTGGGACGTCGTCAACGAGCCGTTCACCGGCAGCGGGACGCGCGACCAGAACGTCTACCAGCGCGTCATCGGGAACGACTGGATCGAGCAGGCCTTCCGCACCGCCCACGATCAGGACCCCGCGGCCGTCCTGTTCCTCAACGAGTTCAACGCCGACACCCCCGGCCCCCGCCACGACGCGGTGCTCGCCCTGGCCCGCGACTTCGTCCGGCGCGGTGTCCCGCTCGACGGCATCGGACTCGAGATGCACGCCGGCGCAGACGGCAGCTACCCCGCCGCGAAAGAGATCGTGAGAGTCATGGCCGACTTCGCCGAGCTGAAGCTCCGCGTTGAGGTCACCGAACTCGACGCGCTGACCCCGGTATCCGAGACCGCTGCCGGTGCCAAGCAGCGCGAGACCTACGACGCCGTCGCCGACGCCTGCCGCCAATCCCCCAACTGCACCGGCGTCACGGTCTGGGGCGTCGCCGACGCGTACTCCTGGAGGACGCTCCCCCAGCACGCCACGCTCTTCGACCAGTCGGCCCTGGACAACGGCCTGTTCACCGCCAAGCGCGTCGCCGGCGCGCCCTCGAGCACCTACTCCGAAGTGCGCTGCCGCCTCAGCCACCCCTGGCCCACCACCGCCGACCCAGGTACCGACGCCTGCGCACCGACGCCGGCCACCCCGCCCGCGATCGCAGTCACCACCGGCCCAGCCAGCGGCAACTCCATCGAGTCCAACCCCACCCCCGCCGGGAGCGACCCACCAACTGGATAGCCCAGGCTGCCCTCCCGGAGGACCCGCCTGCGCGGAAGTCGACGAAGCTTCAGAAGCGCATCGGGGCGGGACGGCCGATGTGGTAGCCCTGAGCGTGGTCGACGCCGAGCTCACGAAGCCGCGCCAGCGTGGGCGCGTCCTCGACACCTTCGGCCACGGTCTGCAACCTGAGGTCAGCGGCCATGCTGACGACCGCCTTCACGACGCTCTCGCTGGCGGGCGCCTGCAGCAGATCCCGGACGAACTGCTTGTCGATCTTGATCTCGTCGACGGCGATCTGCTTGAAGTTCCGGAAGGAGTTGTGGCCTGTCCCGAAGTCGTCCAGCGCGAGCCGGAGGCCGAGGGCACGCGTGGCGCGCGAGAAGTGCGTCGCCGCCTTCCAGTCGATCGTCAGAGCCGTCTCCGTCAGCTCCAGGGTGAGGTTCGCGATCGCGGCCGGCATCTGCCGCAGGCGCCGCTCAAGCTCTTCGAGCACATCCGGATCGCCGATCGATTGCGCCGAGAGGTTCAGGTGAACCGGCATTCCCCCGGCGGCGAGCTTGATCCCTTCCTGCACGACCCATCGGTCGATGATGTTCATTAAGCCGTGTTTCTCAGCAGCGGGCAGGAACGCATCCGGATAGACGAGCGTCCCGTCCTCGTCGTGCATCCGGATCAGCAGCTCGGAGCCCGACACCCGCCGGGTTCGGAGGTTGAGGATGGGCTGGGCGAAGAGCTCGAACCGTTGCTCGCTGACGCTCTCGCGGAGGCGTGCCGCCCATCGCGCACGCGCCGTCTCCGTGGCGCGGCGCGCCAGCTCATGTTGATCGGCGGTGATGTCACGGAAGACCAGGACGCGGCCCTCACCGTACGGGCCCCCCTTCAACGGGGACGCAGTCCAGGCCACCGGAAGCCGCGTGCCGTCCGCGCGGTTGAAGCAGTCCTCTTCCATGTGCACCGGGGTGTCGGCCGTGATGATCGCCGACACCTCGCTGGGCCTGAGACCCAGCACCGCTGCGACGGGAGCGCCCACCAGCGTCTCGGCCGGGCGCCGCAGGAGCTTGACCGCAGCTGCGTTGCCGTAGATGACCAAGCCGTCGTCGTTCAGCGCGAGCAGCCCGTCGGTGATGCTCGAGGTGATCGCTCGCAGGTAGTCGCGCGACGCCTCCAGGTTCCGCTCGTGGACCTTGCGCTCCGTGATGTCGAGCGAGATCCCGATCACCCCGATCGGCGAGCCATCGCCGTCGATGATCAGGGAGTTGCGCATCCCACAGGTGAAGCCGCGTCCGTGGCGGTCCTGTACCTCCTTCTCACCCTCCCACCTGCCGTGCTCACGGAGCGTTGCCAGCATGGTGCCGATCAGCTGCGCATCAGCCGCCCCGGAAGCCAGCTCGGTCATCGCGCACCCGGTCGCTTCCTCGCTGGTCCAGCCGTACAGCCGTTCCGCCGCAGTGTTCCACAGCGTCACCACGCCGTCCAGGTCGGTACAGATCACCGCTGCGTCGATCTCGTCGAGAAGCTGCGCCTGACGTCGCGCATGCACTTCGGCCTTGTGACGCGTGGTGATGTTCTCGTGTTGCACGATGAGGTGGCGCTGTCCGCGCTCCTCCATCGCCGTGGCACGCATCGCGAACCAGCGCTGCTCCGCCGGGCCGTGGCACGCATACTCCGTCTCGAACAGCTCCCGCCGTCCGTCCAGCAGCTCGTGCAGCCCTTGGACCACGTCCGCTGCTTCGGCGACTCCTGCTGCCATCGCCGCGCGGCACACGCTGAGGTAGTTGGCTCCAAGACCAGTGCTGGCATTGCCTGAGTTCGCGGAGGCGAAGCTCGTCCACGCCTCGTTCACGGCCACGATGACACCGCGCCCGTCGAGGATGGCGACATGGCGGGTCAGCGAGTCGAGCGTGCGCTGCCACAGGTATGACCGCTCTTCAGGAAGAGCCGCCGCAGGTTCGGTCCCGGTCGACGAGCTGGGGTCAGACAGGTCCGACAGATCCGCGTGCTGCAAGAGCTCGCGGACCTGGCCGACCGCGTCAGCGGGCAGCTCCAGGCGTCCTGGACCTGCCGCGGCGACACACAGGACCCCCCACAGCGACCCGTGGCGCAGCACAGGAACCACGCAGCCGGACGGGGGTGCGAATCCCGACAGGCGGCTGGGTACGGCAGCGTCGCTCGCCGGCTCGACCAGCACAACCTCGCCGGCTCGCAGGGCGCGCATCATGTCGCTGTCCTCGGGCGGCTGGTACAGCTGCCCCGGTGCTGGTAGCAGCGGTGACTCGGACCGCGAGGCCGCCAGAACGCGGACGTGTTCGCCTTCGACGGCGCAGAGCCAGGCCGCACGCGCTCCTGTGACCTGTACCGCCGCGTCGCAGGCGGTACGGCAGATCTCGGAGCCGGGCCGACCAACCGCGACCGCCGTCGCCAGCGTCGTGAGCGCCTCTTGCCTCTTCAAGGCTCTGGCGAGCCCGCCGACGGAGCTCTGGACC
>JAOPZU010000400.1 GCA_025963955.1 Solirubrobacterales bacterium | reverse complement strand
GCCCGCCGCGGACGCGGTCACCGCGCTGCTGCTGCGGCGTGTGGTCGAGCTCGAGTCCCGCGTCGCCGCTCTCGAGCGGGAGCGGGCCGGGCGCGCAGACCCACTCAGACCGGCGTGATCCCCGACGGGTCGAAGTACGCCGTGAACCGCGAGACGGCGTCGCCGTCGAACTCGAGCACGGTCACCCCGCCGTAGGCGAAGTCGGCCCCGGAGACGAGCGTGCCGCTGCTGCGCCACTCCAGGGCCGCGCCCGCTTCGCCCTCCACGACGACGCGGAACTCCGAGCTGATCTCGTCGAACGTTGCGTGGTAGGCGGCCCAGAACGCCTCGGCGCCCTCGCGGCCGCGGTGGCTCGCGGGCGTCGTCGCGTTGCCGACCTCGGCGTGATCGGCGAACTGCTCCACCAGCGCGGCCGTCTCGCCCGTCCGCTCGAGGGTCTGCAGCGCCTCGGCGAAGCGGGTCGCGCGAGGGGTCGTGCTCGTGGTCTGGCTCATGCTGCCGCGGCTACCCGTGGGGCGCCCCGGAAAACGCGCCGCGGGCGGACCGGGCACACCGGCGGCGATAGCGTGCGGGCATGAGCACCACGCTGAGCACGTCCAGCTCGATCATGTCCCGGCGCGACCTGCAGTTCCTGCTCCACGAGTGGCTGCGCGTGGAGGAGCTGTGCGAGCGTCCGCGCTTCGCCGGCCACAGCCGCGAGATCTTCGACGACGTGCTAGCCCTCGCCGAGCGCATCGCCACCGAGCGCTTCGCGCCGCACAACCGGGCCGCCGACGCCGCCGAGCCGCATCTCGGCGAGGACGGGACCGTCGTCCTGCACCCGGACGTCGCGCCCGCGCTCGCGGCGTTCGCCGAGGCCGGCCTGATGGGCGGCGGCATGGACGAGGCGGTCGGCGGGATGCAGCTGCCGGGCGTCGTCGTCAGCGCGGCCTTCTCCTGGTTCCAGGCGGCGAACGTCTCCTCCGCGGCCTACCCGTTCCTGACGATCGCCGCGGCGAACATGCTGCTGGAGTGCGGCTCGCCCGCGCAGGTCGAGCGCTGGGTCACGCCCATGGTGGAGGGCCGCTTCTTCGGGACGATGTGCCTGTCGGAGACGCAGGCCGGCTCGTCCCTCGCCGACGTCGCCACCCGTGCCGAGCCCCAGCCGGACGGGACCTACCGCCTGTGCGGCACGAAGATGTGGATCAGCGGCGGGGACCACGAGCTGGCGGAGAACATCGTCCACCTCGTCCTCGCGCGCACGCCCGAGGCGCCCGCCGGCGTGAAGGGCATCAGCCTCTTCATCGTGCCCCGGATCCTCGTCGGCGAGGACGGCGCGCTCGGTGAGCGCAACGACGTCGTCCTCGCGGGCCTGAACCACAAGCTCGGCTTCCGTGGCACGGTCAACACGGTGCTCGGCTTCGGCGAGGGAGCGCACCGGCCGGGCGGCGAGCCGGGGGCCGTCGGCTACCTCGTCGGCGAGCCGCACCGCGGCCTCGCGTACATGTTCCACATGATGAACGAGGCCCGCGTCGGCGTCGGCCTCGGCGCGGCCTGCCTCGGCTACACGGGCTACCTGAAGGCGCTGCAGTACGCGCGCGAGCGGCCGCAGGGCCGGCCGCTCGGCGCGAAGGACCCGACCGCCCCGCAGGTCCCGCTCATCGCCCACGCCGACGTGCGGCGGATGCTGCTGGCCCAGAAGAGCTGGGTCGAGGGCGGCCTCGCGCTCGTCCTCTACTGCGGGCGGCTGCTCGACGACCAGCACACCGCGCCGACCGAGGAGGAACGCGCGGCGGCCGGGACGCTGCTCGACGTGCTCACGCCGATCGCCAAGAGCTGGCCCTCGCAGTGGTGCCTGGCCGCGAACGACCTGGCGATCCAGGTCCACGGCGGCTACGGCTACGCGCGCGAGTACGACGTGGAGCAGCACTACCGGGACAACCGCCTGAACCCGATCCACGAGGGGACGCACGGCATCCAGGCCCTCGACCTGCTCGGGCGCAAGGTGATCATGAACGGGGGCGCCGGCCTGCGGGCACTGGCCGACCGCATCGGCGCGACGATCGGCCGGGCGCGGGCGGCGGAGGGGGACGCCGCCCTGTACGCCGAGCAGCTGGACGCCGCGGTGACGCGGCTCGTGCGGGTGACGGGCGAGGTGTGGGCCACGGGCGAGCCCGAGGTGGCGCTGGCCAACGCGACCGCCTACCTGGAGGCCGCGGGCCACGTCGTCGTCGCCTGGATCTGGCTCGAGCAGCTGCTGGCCGCGGCCGGCGGCGACGGCGACTTCTACGCGGGCAAGCGCCAGGCGGCTCGCTACTTCTACGCCTACGAGCTGCCGCGGATCGGCCCGCAGCTCGACCTCCTGGCCCAGCATGACCGCACGACGCTGGACATGCGGGACGCCTGGTTCTGAGCGTCGGACGGCGGCGATGCGCCGTTTGCCGTTGCACCGCATGGGTAGCCGGGCAGCCCGTGTCCGCTCACCCGTCATCACCTGCGCCGGACCCGTCGCCTTCGCGCACGTGCGCGGCCTACCAGATGCTCCCGCGCCCTGGGGATCTCTTCAAGGCGTGGATCCTGCCGCTGACCTTCGTCGTCGGGCTGCTCAGCACCGGCGCCCCGGACGGGCGGTCCGTCGTGCGCGCCGTGCTCGTGTGGCTCGTGCTCGAGCTGCTGATCTACCAGGCCCGCTACCAGTGGAACGACATCCGCGGCTTCCACGCCGACCTGGCCCACCCGGATGCATCTTCCCGCGGCCGCCTACCCGGGCCGGCTCATCGCGCCCGGGCGCACGTCCGCGCCAGCCGCCTGGTGATGGGAGCGCGCCTGGCGACCGCCGCCTGCCTCGCCTTGGCGCTCCGGACCCTCGACGTCGGCCGCCCGCTGCTGCTGCTGGCCGTCGCGGTCTTCGGCGCGGCCTTCGCGTACGAGTGGCTGCGGAGCACCGCGTGCGGCCGCACGGACCGGGTGCCCCCGCCCGTGCGGCCCGGCCTCCTGGCGATCTGGATCGTCATCGGCGCCGGTTACGCCATCCGCGGGGCCACCGGGCTGCTGCTCGCGCTCCACGACCCGTCCCTGGCGGTCATCGTCACCGCGGCGCTGACGATGTGGGCGTTCGGCATTGCCTTCGTCACCGCGCGCTGGACCCTCGAGGCGCTCGCCTTCGCGCGGACGGCAGACGACGGCCTGGCCTGGGAGGTCCGCTCCCAGCAGGCGCGCGAGCACACGCTCGCCCTCGTCCGCTGGCTGCCCGCCGGACCGCCACAGGACCGTGCCGGTGGCCCGGTGCCGCCGCAGCGCTGGCCGGCCCTCGCGGGCGTGACGGCGTGGCAGGCCCCGTGGAACCTCGCGATCCTCG
>JAOPZU010000387.1 GCA_025963955.1 Solirubrobacterales bacterium | reverse complement strand
AGCGCGGCGTCACCCGCGACCTCGGGGATGCCGCCCGCGGGCCGGCTGACCACGGGCGTCCCGGCGTGGAAGGCCTCCAGCAGCGGGATGCAGAAGCCCTCGTGCTCGGAGAGGCAGACGAGGACGTCGGCGTCCGCGTACGCCTGCGCCAGCTCGGCGGTGCTGAGGCCGTGGCGGAAGGCGATCGCGCCCGGAGCGAGCTCGTCCGCGAGCTGCACCAGCGCGGCGAGGTAGGCGTCCGTCATCGGCTCGCCGACGAGCACCAGGCGCGCGTCCGGCAGGCGGTGCGCCCGTAGGCGGGCCAGCAGGCGGATCAGCTCATCCTGGCGCTTGTGGGGGGCCAGGCGGCCGACGAACAGCAGCGTCGGAGGGGTTCCGGCGCGCGAGCGGGCGGCGTCGCGCTCCGCGAGGGCGGCGGGCGTGGGGAGCGGCCCGAGCGGCGTGCCGTCGAAGAGGATCGGGACGACCCGGTCCGAGCCCAGCTCGCGGGCGTTGTAGAGCGACACGCCGGCCACCACGTCGGCCTTCTCCGCGTACTCCGGCAGCTGCCGCCGGCCGAGGGCGCACTGCACCGCGATGCCCGCCTCGTAGTCCCAGAACCAGCGGGCCGGCGTGACGTTGTGGCTCAGCAGGACCTTGCGCTGCGGGGCGTCGATGAGCGCGCGTAGCCGCGGCGCGTACGCGCTGTAGTGGATGAGCAGCAGGTCGTCCGGTCCCGGCGTGAGCGTCTTGAGCGGGTGGATCTCGGCGGCGATCCGCGGGTCCACGTGCCAGGCGACGTCCGTCCCGCCCCAGCCCCACTCGCCGAACAGCCGCCGGAAGGCCCGCGCCTGCGAGGTGACCGCGTCGACCGGGCCGGCACCGCTGAGGACCTGGTGGACGATCACGCCGGGTCGTCCGCGGCGGCGCGGAGGGCCGCGTTCTCCCGCTCCAGCGCGATCACGCGGTCCTCGAGCTCGGTCTGCCGGACCAGCAGGTGGAGGTTGTAGCGGGCCTGCAGCATCGTCAGCTCGTTGAAGTGCTGCTGCAGGCCGCGCAGCAGCAGGCGCTTGAGCAGCGTGATCGGGGCGCCGAACCGGCGCGTGGAGCGCATCTTGCTCTCGTCCGGCTCGATGACCGCCCACTCCATGAGCTGCTCGATCGACACGCGGTCCGTCGGGGCGATGGCGAACCCGCTCAGGTCCTGCGCGTACTCGCCGCGGGCGCGCGCGGCGGCAGCGGCCTCCCGGGCGGCGGGCAGGGCGTCCTCGGGGCGCATCACGGCCCCTCGGTCTCCGCCACCGACGCGGCCGTCGGGGTGTTCATCTGCCGGTGGTAGTACTCCATCCCCGCCGCGGACGGGCCGTCGAAGACGACGTGACCGCCGTCGAGGACCACGACCCGCTCGCAGGTGCGCTCGATGAGCGCGGCGTCGTGGGAGACGAGTACGAGCGTCGCGCCCCCCTCGACCTGCCCGGCGATGCGCGCCTCGCACTTGCGCTGGAAGGCCTCGTCCCCGACCGCGAGCACCTCGTCGATGAGCAGCACGTCCGCGTCCAGGTGCGCGGCGATCGCGAAGCCGAGCCGGACGTACATCCCGCTGGAGTACGTCTTGACGGGGACGTCGATGAAGTCGCCGAGCTCGCTGAAGGCGATGATGTCCTCGAGCTTCGCCTCGATCTGCTGCTTGTCCAGCCCGTGCAGCGCGCCGCCGAGCAGGATGTTCTCGCGGCCGCTGAAGTCGCGCCCGAAGCCGGCCCCGAGCTCGAGCAGGGAGACGAGCTGGCCACCGATCGCGACCCGGCCGGAGTCCAGCGGGACGATCCCCGCGAGGACCTTCAGCGTGGACGACTTGCCCGCCCCGTTGCGGCCGACGATGCCGACGGTCTGCCCCGGCGGGATGTGCAGCGTGACGTCCGCCAGCGCCTGGATGGGCGCGGGGCCGCCCGTCCGCTTGCCGAGCAGCAGCTCCTTCAGGGTGCCGCCGCGGTCGGCCCGGATGGAGAACGCGCGCGAGGCGTGGTCCAGGACGATCTCGCCGGGCAGCAGGGCGGGGGCCGCGGCGCTCATACGATGACGGCGAGCTCCGCGGACATGCGGCCGAAGAGCGCCCGGCCCAGCAGCAGCGCGAGCGCCGCGGCCACGAGCACGTAGGCCAGCGCCGCGAGCGACGGCGCGTGCCCGTCGTAGAGGACGCGGCGGATCGCCTCGATGAACGGCGCGATCGGGTTGAGCCACTCCATCGCGAACCGGGCCGTCGCCTTGTCGGTGATGTCGCCGGGGGCGAAGAAGATGGGCGAGAGGAAGAACCACGGCAGCAGCGCGGCGGAGAGGATCGGCGCCACGTCGCGGAAGTGCGCGTGCAGCACGGCGACCGCGAGGCAGAGGCCCATGACGAAGACGTAGAGGGCGACGAGGATCACCGGCAGCAACAGCAACGACGGCGAGAGCGAGCCGCGCAGCGGGATCGTCACGAGCGCGACGAGCGCCAGGACGAACACGAACGTGACGGCCTGCACGCTCACGACGGCGCCCGGGATGAGCTCGCGCGGGAACGGCGCCTTGCGGATCAGCGCGCCCTGGTCCAGCAGCGACGGCGCCGCGCTCATCAGCGACTGGCTGAAGAAGATCCACACCACCAGGCCGACCATGAGGAACAGGGGGTAGTCCGGGTGCTTCGTCGCCGTGAAGATGACGCCGAACATCAGGTAGTACGCGCCCATCAGCACGAGCGGGTTGACGACGTACCAGGCCACGCCGAGCGCGGACCCCTGGTACTTCTGCCGCAGCTCCCGTCGGACCATCTGCTCGAACAGGTAGCGGTAGCGCGCAAGCTCTGCCATCTCCGCGGCGGATTGTCGCGCACCGGGCCGTCCGGACGCGGACCCCCCGGGCTGCGCGCCGGGTCAGCGGACCCGTGACGAGCGGCCGCCGGACCCGCCTCAACCGCCCGCGGTCACCGCGAAGCTTCGCGACTGGAGCCCGTACCGCGCCGCGGTCACACGCAGGCGGTAGGTGCCGGGCGGCACGCTCCCGGGCAGGGACCACGTCACGTCGTAGGCGCCCTTGGCGTCCACGTGCCAGAGCATGTGCAGGCCGAGGTCGCTGTCCACGGTGCGCCAGCGCTTGGCGACCAGCCGCTGCGCCGACACGAAGGCGCGGGCGACCGGGCGGTCGCGGCCGAGCGGCCCGCCCGTCCAGCGCAGCGTGACGTCCCCGGCGGCGGCGACGGAGGCCGCCGGCTCGGCGGTGATGCTCCCGGCCGCGGCGCCGGCCGGGTAGGGCGGGCCGTCGGGCTTCACGCCGTAGGACGGATCCAGCGCGTACGGCGCGTCCGCGGGCTTCCCGCTCGCGAGCTGCCCGGCCAGCTCGGCGTAGCGCTCCTGCAGGAACGTCGCCTCGTTGCGGCCGTAGAGGGTCGAGGCGCCCTCGTAGCTCTGCTCGCCGTACTCCTCCGGGGTGGTGATGTACTGGACGAAGTCGTCGGCGAGGCCGGCGATGACCGCGTGCGTGACGCCCGTCCCGGCCAGCGGCTTCAGGACGGCGGCGCGGATACGGACGCCGACCTGCTTGGTCGGCTCGCCGGGGACCGCGGCCAGCACGCCGTCGCCGATGCGGACGAGGCTGACGGGCACCGCGGCGGGCGGGCTGCCGACGGGGATCTGGACCTTGTCGCCCTGGACGGGGTCCGGGACCGGGCTCGTGCGGCCCTCGAAGGAGACGTGCGTCAGGTCGTAGAGCGGGCCGCGGCCCTCTTCCGAGCCGGTCAGGAAGCCGAGGCCCTCCACGCCCTTGCTGTCGACCTGGCCCGTCGCCGTCTGGCGCCCGCAGAAGCAGGCGCGGGTCCAGCGCACGTCGAGGGCGGGCGTGCGGCTCAGGTGCTTGCCGGCCTGCTGCCACGCCTCGAACATCTTCGCCGCCTCCACGCTGCCGACCTTCAGTGCGCCGGAGATGCCCGTGTGGGTCAGGCCGGCGGTCTGGTCGCCCTCCGCGCCGTTGGGGTAGACGTTGACGACCGTCTGGCGGCGCGGCAGCGACGGCGTCGCCCTGCGGACCCGGTCGACGAAGACGCGCCACGCGGAGGCGTGGTGGTCGCCGGAGTAGACCTGCGTCTGCGACTTCACGACGGTGCCGTGGTCGGCGAAGTTCGAGTACGCGCCGATGGGGACGTGGACGGGGCGGGTGGGATGGGCCGTCGATCGCACGAGCTTGTCGACGCGCAGGACGTCGACCTCGGGGTCGATCGTGTCGTCCACCCCGAGCGGGTCCATCGCCGCCGTGCCGGTGCCCGTCGCGACGTGGATGCCGTGGTCGGCGAGGTGCGCCTCGATCGAGCGGTTCTGCGTGAGGCCGGTCAGCCGCGTCTGGGCCCAGCCGGCGGCCGCGGGGGCACGATCCGCGTCGGCCCGCCGGATCGCGGCGGCGGTCTGGTCCACGAGGAAGGTGTAGAGCTGCCGGTCCGGGGGCTTGGGATCGAAGAACTCGACGAAGGACTGCGGGTTCTGGATGGTCTGCGGGCTC
The DNA here is from genome assembly GCA_025963955.1 of Solirubrobacterales bacterium. GTDB lineage: Bacteria > Actinomycetota > Thermoleophilia > Solirubrobacterales > Solirubrobacteraceae > Paraconexibacter. The sequence goes on along the minus strand of JAOPZU010000387.1, from coordinate 328 downwards.
GGGGCCGCGGTGTTGTAGGTCGGGTTGTTCGCGTAGCCGCCCGGGGCGGAGTGCGTGTGCGAGGCGGCCAGCAGGATGCTCGTCCGGTCGTACCCGAGGTCCGCGACGCGGCGGGCGACGTCCTCCTGGAAGCCGGCGGGCACGGCGAACAGCTCCGCGGCGACGAGCGCGACCTTGCGCGTTCCGCGCTGCAGGACCAGGGCGTTGGCGTACAGGCGCGTGGACTGCCCGAGCGCGAGGCGGTCCGCCCGCGTCCAGCCCCCGAGGAAGTAGCCGGTCTGCGGCGGCGTGATGTCGGCCTGGCCGGCGCCGGCGCGCAGCGCTCCGG
>JAOPZU010000355.1 GCA_025963955.1 Solirubrobacterales bacterium | reverse complement strand
CGATGGCCGCGGTCGTCCCGGACGCCCCCGTCCCGGTACCGCCGTCCCCGGCCCCCGCGGCGGTCGTCGCCGCCGCGCCGTCGCCGCCGGCCACCGCGGTGCCCGTCACCGTCCGGAACGCTGCGGTGCGCGACGCTCCCGGGCCGGTCAGCCCGCCGGCGCCCGCCTTCTACGACGACGGCGACCCGGGGCCCGAGGAACCGAGCATGGGCCCCGGCGAGGAGTACGGCTACCACCAGGCGCAGCACGCCTGAGCGGCAGGCGGCCCGGGCGATGGCCAAGCGCAGCAACGCGAAGGTGGTCTACTCGACCTCGGACGGGGACCTGCGCAAGGCGCGGGAGCCACGCCCTGAGGCGCGGGCCGCGGCCGGCGGGCGGGTCAAGGTCCGCCGCGAGACCTCCGGACGGCGCGGCAAGACGGTCACGACCATCTCGGACGTGCCGGTGGGGGAGGACGCGCTGAAGGCCCTCGCCGGCCGCCTCAAGAAGCGCTGCGGGGTGGGCGGGTCCGCCAAGGACGGCGTGATCGAGATCCAGGGCGACCACCGCGACACCGTGCTCGAGATGCTCAAGGACGAGGGCTTCGACGCGGTGGCCGCCGGCGGCTGAGCCCCGACCGCTCGAGAGCTCCCGTTCATGCCGCCCGCCGTCCTGTCCGACGCCGGGTTGCGCGGTTGGGGCCGCGCCCGGCGTCTCGCGGCTCACCCAGCCCACCGGCGGGCGCGATGGCTCCGCAGCGCTCGCACGCGTGCCGGGGGTAGCCCAGCTGCCGGATGAGCGCCGCGTACGGGGAGAGGCAGTCGAGCGGCAGCAGCGTCACCACCGACCCGCCGGGGATGTAGAGCAGCGCCTGGCCCACGACCGCGTGCCGTGCGCCGAGCTCGACGTGCAGCAGCGCGAAGACGGCCTTCGGGCGCCCGGCTGCGTCCGTCTCTGACGCTAGGGGCGGCCCGTCGTCGACATCCCGAGCCCCGCCCGGGTCCTGCTGCTCGTCGGCCCGCCGGCCGAGCTCGACGATGTCCTCGCGCGCCCGCACCTCCGCGGGCTCTGGCACCAGGTAGGGGGCACGGCACGCGAAGCACCTCGGGTCGCCCGTCGCCGGGGCCGCCTGAGCCGGACGGGCGAGCATGCGCACCCCGCCGGCCAGCGCCCCCTCCGGCCCGTCGATGCGCGCCCGCTCCCGCGGGCCCCAGGTGAAGAGCGTGGCGAGCCCTTCGGTCGACGGGGGCCGGCCCGGGTGGGCGCCGGCGGTGAGCAGTCCGATCCACATGCCTCCACCGGACCACCGAGGCCACCCGACGGCCTGCCTGACGCACCTATCGGAACGCCCAGCGCGCGATGCCGTCGCAGTCCGTCACGCCGCCGGCACGATCCCGGTTCCGCCGAATCGGACGGCCTCCGGACCGCCTCAGCTGCCGCGCGCCGCCAGCCCCTGCTCCCGCAGTTCCCGGCAGAGCGCGATCTCCTCCGGCGGCGTGCCCTTCTTGTCTGGTCCCGGGGTCTCGAGGATCACCGGCAGGCTCTCGAACCGCGGCTCACTGAGGAACACCGCGCAGCCGTCCAGCCCGAGCTCGCCCTGGCCGATGTCCGCGTGGCGGTCGCGGTTGGAGCCCAGCCCGACCTGCGAGTCGTTCAGGTGCAGCGACCCGAGGCGGCCGAGGCCCACCTTCGCGTCGCACTCGTCGAGCGTCGCGGACAGGCCCTCGGCCGTGCGGATGTCGTGCCCGGAGGCGTAGAGGTGACACGAGTCCAGGCAGAGCCCGAGCCGCTCGTCGCCGCCGGCGGCCTCGATGAGCGCGGCGAGCTCGTCAAAGGAGCGGCCGAGCGTCCCGCCGGCGCCCGCGGTGTTCTCCAGGTGCAGCGGGCAGCCGTCGGACTCGGCAAGCGCCTCGCGGATCACCGCGCCCGCTCGTGCGACGGCCTCCGCGACGTTCCCGGTCTTCGCCGACCCCGGATGCAGGACGACGCTGTGGGCCCCCAGGCGGTCGCCGGCCCGCAGCGATGCGGTCAGCGACGTCACGGTCTTCGCGCGGATCTCGGCGTCGTCCGTTCCGGCGTTCAGCAGGTACACCGCGTGGATCATCAGCGCCTTGACGTCGGAGTCCGCGAGCAGCTCGTGGTACCGGATGACGTCCTCGTCCTTGTAGACGGTGGGGCGCCACATCCGCGGGCTCTGGTTGAAGATCTGGACCGCGCTCGCGCCCCGCTCGACGCCGCGGGAGACGGCGTTGTAGACCCCGCCGGCGGGGGAGACGTGGCAGCCGATGAGCATCGATAGGTTCTATCCAATGCGCGTTCGATTCGCCCCCAGCCCCACCGGCGCCCTCCACATCGGCGGGGCCCGCGCCGCGCTCTACAACTGGCTCATGGCCCGCGGCAGTGCGGGAACCATGGTCCTGCGCATCGAGGACACCGACCGCGAGCGCTCCACGGAGGAGAACGTCGAGCAGATCCTCGACGCGCTGCGCTGGCTGCAGATCGACTGGGACGAGGGCCCGATCTCCCAGGTCTCGCGCTCGGAGCGTCACGGCGAGGTCCTGCAGCAGCTGCTCGACGCCGGCCACGCCTACCGGACGAACGCGACCGGGGAGGACGTCAAGGCGTACAAGGCGCAGCACGGCCAGGACCGCGGCTTCCGCGGCACGGCGGAAGCCGACGGCGCGGTGCGCCTGCGGGTGCCGGACGACGGCGCCACCGTCGTCCACGACCTGGTCCGGGGGGACACGACCTTCCAGCACGTCCATCTCGACGACCCGGTCATCGCCCGCGCGGACGGCACGGCGCTCTACAACTTCGCGGTGGCCGTCGACGACGCGGACGCGCGGATCACGCACGTCGTCCGCGGCGAGGACCACCTCTCGAACACCCCGAAGCAGCTGCTCGTCTACCAGGCGATGGGCGTCACTCCGCCCCTGTTCGCGCACCTGCCGCTGCTGCACGGTCCAGACGGTAAGAAGCTTTCCAAGCGGCACGGGGCCGCCTCCGTCCAGGAGCTCCGCGACGCCGGGTACCTGCCCGCAGCGGTGCGCAACTACATCGCGCTGCTCGGCTGGGGCGACACGGACGACGAGACGCTCATCAGCACCGACGAGCTCTCCCGGCGCTTCGACGTGTCCCGCGTCTCGAAGAACCCGGCCCAGTTCGACGAGAAGAAGCTGCGGTGGATGAACGGCCGCTACCTGCGGGAGCTCGAGCTCGACGAGCTCACCGCCGAGCTGGAGGCCTTCACCGGTCGCGCGGGCCTGCGTGAGGCCGTGGCCATCTCGCGCGAGAAGATCCAGACGCTCGCCGACTTCTGGCCGCTGGCGGGCTTCATCTTCGACGGGCCGAGCACCGAGGACGAGAAGGCGCAGGCCAAGTGGCTGACGGACGAGGGCCGGGCGTCGCTGCAGGCCTCGCACGAGGCGCTGAGCGCCCTCCCCGAGTGGACGCTCGAGGCGATCGAGGAGGCGCTGCAGGGCGTCGTCGCCGGCCGCGAGGCGAAGCCGAAGGACGTGTTCCAGCCCATCCGCGTCGCCCTCGCCGGCACCGCGGTCTCCCCGGGGATCTTCGAGACGTTGCACGTCCTCGGACGTGACGCGTCGCTGGAGCGCATCGCCGCCGCGACGTAGGGCTGTTCCGGCACAGACGTGACGCGCGCTCAATCATCCGTCCATCCGTGCCGATAACGGGGTGGTACCGATGTCCACGGATTCAACAGAGAGCGCCCCGATGACTCCCGCCCCCGCCGCCCTCCCCGCCCCCGTCTCCGCCGCCGCCGGGTCAGGCGCCGATCAGGCGGGCACCCAGCGCCACCACAACGAGGGACACGGGCGGCGCCTGACCGCCGCCTTCGAAGCCCTCGAGGCGTTCCCCGCGCTGGCCGAGTCCCGCAACCGTCTGCTGCGCCTGGTCAGCCTCGAGCGCGTCTCGACCAGCGACGTCGTCAACGCCGTCGAGTCGGACGTCGCGCTCGTCATCGCCGTGCTGCGCCTCGGCAACCAGGTCGAGGGCAAGACCCGCGGTCGCGTCGAGTCGGTCGTCCAGGCCGTTGAGCTGCTCTCCCCGGAGGCAGTCCAGTCGCTCGCCACGCGCGCCCGCACCTTCGACTTCTTCGAGCGCTCGAGCGTCTGGGACGCCGCGCCGGAACGCTTCCGCCTCCACGGCGTCGCCACCCAGCGCGCGGCCGACCGCCTCGCGCAGGAGGCCGAGTACGAGCACCGCGACCGCCTGATGGTCACCGCGCTGCTGCACGACATCGGCAAGCTCGTCCTGATGCATGCCTACCCCGGCTACCCGCAGCAGGTTCACGCCGGGGCGCGCACGCCCGAGGAGCGCATCCACCGCGAGCGCCGCGAGCTCGGCGTCGATCACGCGCTCGTGGGCGGTGTCCTGGCCCGCCGCTGGGGCCTGCCGAAGTCCGTCGCGTCCGTCATCGAGCGCCACCACTCCGACGACGCGACCGGCGAGGCCGCGTTCGTCCGCCTGGCCGACATGCTCGCGCACTACGCCCAGGGCGGCGTCGTCTCCCCGACCGAGCTGCTGCGCTGCGCGCGCGTCATCGGCCTCGGCCCGACCGAGCTGCGCTCGGTCATGTACGACCTGCCCTACCCGACCAGCGGCCGTCAGCGCCAGATCGATCCGTGCCCGCTGTCCTCCCGCGAGGTCGAGGTCCTCAAGCGGCTCTCCGAGGGCAAGGTCTACAAGCAGATCGCGCTCGAGCTGCAGCTGTCCACGAGCACCGTCCGCACCCACCTGCACAACATCTACGGCAAGCTCGGCGCGGTCGACCGCGCCCAGGCCGTGCTGATGGCGACCGAGCGGGGCTGGCTCTAGCCGATCGCGGGGAGCGCCGCCCGGCGGCGCCGGTGCTGAACCTGCCGGACGACCGTCACCGCGATGGCCACGCCGGCAGCGTCGATGAGGACGTCCACGGGCGTGCCGTGGCGCCTGTGCACGAACGTCTGGTGGACCTCGTCGGTCGCCGCGTAGGCGATCGCGATCAGCGCCGCGAACAGCTGCGGCCCGAGGCGGCGGTACCGGACAGCCGGGACCCGGTCCAGGGCCTGCAGCCACAGCAGGAAGAGCAGGCCGTACTCCGTGGCGTGCACGAGCTTGCGCCCGACCAGGTCGATCGTCCCCAGGCCCGAGTTCAGGTCGGGCTGCGCGGACAGCGCGAAGATCACGGCCATCAACACCAGCGGGGGCGTCCAACGGCCGATGCGTGCCATACGATCGATGGGGCCACGGTACCTCCATGATCTCGATCACGACGAAAAGCCCCTACGCGCTCAAGGCGCTCACCGAACTCGGACGCGCCGGGGACGCCGGTCCGGTTCCGATCGGCGAGCTGGCGCGGCGCCGCGACGTCCCCGTGCAGTTCCTCGAACAGCTCTTCGCGACCCTCCGGCGGGCCGGGATCCTGAAGTCCCAGCGGGGCGTCAAGGGCGGGTACTCCTTCGCCCGATCGCCCGCCACGATCACCGTGCTGGAGATCGTCGAGCTGCTCGACGGCCCGCTCGGCCGGGACTCCGAGGGGATCTTCGCCGACGCCGCTGCGGCCGCCCGCAAGGTCCTGGGCGATACCACCATCGCCGACGTCGTCGACGCCGAGGCCAAGTCGGCGGGCGTGACGATGTACTACATCTGATCAGGCAGCGCCGTCGGAAGGTCAACGGGACCGCCGAAAGTCGTTGGCATTCGGCGGCCCCGACAACCACTACGTGCCACCCTCGGCTGGGGTTCCGGTTCAGCCTTGGCGGCAAAGTGTCTGTGCTCACTTCATCGACGCGAGCACACAATCACTCAAGCAAACCTGCCTAAAGCCCACTTTATGGCCACCGAGGATCGGCGCGATCGATCACGCGACAGTGGGTCATCACCACGCCCTCGAGTCGCGAGCGTCCGGGGCAACACGACAAGGGGATCGCGCGGAGATAGCGCGAACCCACACAAGCGGACTGCTCGGTTCGTGAGATAACAGAGGAGCCCCGGGGGAGGTACACCGGAACTCCCCGTCCCTGGATGCGTTGAGAAGGCGCGGAGTCGCCCATGGCCAACGACTTGGGCGACTCCGCTATCTCCTGTCGCCAGCGGGTCATGACCTGATCGTCCACGCCTTTCGCGGCGATCAGCGGCCGGATGCCACGCCCGATAACCGCGACGCGGCCGCGGCAAGGGGTCCCGTACGATCGGCGCAATGGCTGCGATGAAATGGTGGGGCTGGGGCCTCGACGGCGTGTCGTTCACGCACGAGGACAAGCCGGAGCTCGCCGGGTTCATCAAGGAGAAGCTCGGCCTCGACGTGACGCGGCCCACGACGCAGACGTCGCTGGCCTTCGAGGACCTGGACATCCCGGAGCCGAACCTCCCGGACGTCCTGCGGGCAGTGCTGGTGGAGGCGGTGGGGGAGGCGCATCTGAGCGTCGATCCGCTCGACCGCATCACGCACGGCCGCGGCAAGTCGATCCGCGACCTCATCCGCCAGCGGCGCGGTGACCTGCCGCGCGTCCCGGACGCCGTCGTGCGTCCCGCGGACGAGGAGCAGGTGAACGCGGTGGTGCAGGCGGCGATCGCGGCCGACGCCGTCGTCATCGCATTCGGCGGCGGGTCGTCGATCTCCGGCAGCCTGGAGGCACGCCCGGACGAGGCGCGGCCCGTGCTGTCCGTGGACATGAGCCGGCTGGACCAGGTC
>JAOPZU010000322.1 GCA_025963955.1 Solirubrobacterales bacterium | reverse complement strand
GCCGGGGACGAGCGGGCCGCCGTGCGGCGGTCGAGGCGGTGGGCGGGGCAGCGGGCGGGGTCATGCGGGCATGTCCTCCTGGTGGAGCTTGCGGGCGACGCGCAGGCGCGCGGACCTCGAGCGGGGGTTCGCGGCGATCTCGCCAGGCGTGGGCACGACGGAACGGCGGGTCAGCAGCTCGGCGCCCGGGGTCCGGCCACACACGCAGACCGGGAAGTCCGGCGGGCAGATGCAGCCCTGGGCGCGGCCGGCGAGGAAGCGCTTGACGCGGCGGTCCTCGAGCGAGTGGAAGGAGATGCCGGCGAGCCGGCCACCCACGCGCAGGCAGTCCCACGCGAGCGGCAGGGCGTCGTCGACCTCGCGCAGCTCGTCGTTGACGGCGATGCGGATCGCCTGGAAGGAGCGCTTGGCCGGGTGCCCCCCGGCGAAGCGCGCCGGGGTCGGAATGGCCTCCGTGATGACGTCGACGAGCTCGGTCGTGGTGGTGATTGGGTGCGCGTCGCGGACGCGGACGATGCGCCGGGCGATCTGGCGGGCGTAGCGCTCCTCGCCGTACTCGCGCAGGATCCCGGCGATGCGGCGCTCGTCCCACGTCGCGACGAGGTCGGCGGCGGTGAAGTCCTCCCCCGTGTCCATCCGCATGTCCAGCGGCGCGTCGTACGCGTAGGAGAACCCGCGCTCGCGGGTGTCGACCTGCATCGACGACATGCCGAGGTCGAGGTAGACGAGGTCGGCCTGCGTGCCCTCGGCGGCGAGCTCCGCCAGGCCGTTCGCGAACGACGCGCCGATGAAGCGCGTCGCGCAGGGGACCTCCTCGGCGAAGACGTCGAAGCGCTCACGGGCGGCCGGGTCGCGGTCGATGGCGATGAGCTCCCCGTCGCGGCCGATGCGGTCGGCCATCAGCCGCGCGTGGCCGCCACCGCCGAAGGTGCAGTCGATGACGATCTGGCCGGGCTGCGGGTCCGTGAGCTCGATGAGCTCGCCGGCGAGCACGGGGACGTGGGCGGTGGGCATCGTCTGGAGCCTCATGCGGCCGGGCCGCCGGTGAAGGGAGGGACGTTGACGGCGAAGGGCGCGGTCAGCTCGACGATGTCGAGGCTCTCGTTATAGGCGTTCCAGGTGGCGCGGTCCCAGATCTCCAGGCGCGTGCGCACCCCCGTGATGACGACGTCCTTCGTCAGCCCGGCGTGCTCGAGCATCCGCGGCGGGATCATGATCCGGCCCGCGCTGTCCAGGTCCACGTCGTGCGAGTTGGCCTGGAAGTAGCGCTCGAACTGGTCGCGGCGGGGATCGAGCTCGTGCAGCTGGGAGACGGCGGTCTCGGTGTAAGCGTCGAAGCGCTCGGGCGTCCAGACCGCGACGCACTTCTCGGTGCCCTTGGACAGGACGATCCCGTCGGATAGCGAAGGACGCCACTTGGCCGGCACGGTGAGCCGGTTCTTTGCGTCCAGCGTGTAGTCGAAGGTGCCTCGGAAGGTGGCCATGGTGGCGTCCGGCGCCTTGCCAGAAAGGAGTCGCGGGCCGGGATGGAGGAGTGGGAGGAGCCCCTCCACCCCGGTCCGCTTTCGGCACCGTAGCCCACTCCCTCCCACGCAGCAACCCCGATTGCACACGAATCCCCACATCTCCTTAGGCGGGTGGACGCACGGGTCGGAAAAGCGCCACGAAATGGGGCTTCTTGGCGGTGGGGTGCCGAACCGGACGAACGTCCAGATGCCGCAACCGCTGGTGCAGGACGGGCCGCTGCAGGCCACGTTGCACTTCCGGGCCCGATCTGTCCGCGCGGTGTGCCTCCGGTTCGGCGGCGCAGGAGGAACGCGGCCGCCGGCGGCGACGCGCGCCGTTCGCTGCGGCGAAAGCCGTCGCACGCGGGGGTGCGGGTCCTTATAGTCGGTCGCGCGCGGGAACATGTCCGCGGCCACGACGGCCGCGCCGCGCCCCGCCCCCACGGCCCGCCACCCCAGCTCGCAAGGAGCCTGCCTCGTGTCCACCCGTCCCATGACCCCCTCCCCTGCCCCGACGTCCAGCCGCCGCGCGCGCCGCCTCGCCGCGAGCGCCCTGATCGCCGTGGCCCTGCCGATCGCCGGATGCGGCGGCGGCAGCAGCAGCGGTGGCAGCGCGGACACCGACCCGGCGTCCGTCGTCCCCGCCGGCGCGGCCTTTTACGGCGAGGCGACCGTCCGTCCCGAGGGCGACCAGAAGGCGAGCGTCGAGACGCTCGCGAAGAAGATCGCCAGGACGGACGACCCGGCGGCGAAGATCATCGCGGCGCTCGACCAGCAGCTGAAGGCGGACGGGCAGACGTTCGCGAAGGACATCGACCCCTGGCTCGGTAAGAAGATCGGCGTCGCGATCACCGGGCTCCGGGGCACGAGCAACCCGGACTACGCGATCGTCCTGGCCGCCACGGACGAGAAGAAGGCCATCGCGGCGCTGAAGAACGGCGCCAAGAACGTCGTCCAGCGGAAGTACAAGGACGTCACCTACGAGTACTCCAAGGACCAGCAGCAGGCGGCCGTCGCCGGCAAGGGGACGCTGGCCATCGGCACCGAGGCGGCGATCAAGTCCGTCATCGACGTCGAGAAGGGCGCCGACTCGCTGGCCGGCAGCGACAAGCTCGCGAAGGCGCGCAAGAGCGTCACGAGCGATCGGCTCGGCTTCCTCTACGCCGACCCGGTCTCGATCATCGACCTCGTCGCCAACGCCTCGCCCCAGCTCGGGTCGCAGGCCGCGCCGCTGAAGTCGCTGCTCGGCGGCTCCAAGGCCTCGGCCGTCGGGGCGGCGCTGACCGCGGCCGCCGACGCCATCCGCGTGGAGACCACGGTGGACGGCGCCACGGGCCGGCCCTCGGGTGACGCCGCGGCGACGCTGGCGGCGCTGCCGGCCGGTTCGGTGGTCGGCCTCGGCCTCGGGGACGTGGGCCAGAGCCTGCAGAAGGGCCTGGGTCAGGTGGGCCAGCTCGGCGGCATCTACACGAGCCTCCTCGGCCAGTTCAAGGCCATCACCGGGCTCGACCTCCAGCAGGACGTCCTCTCCTGGATGGGCAAGGGCGGGCTCTTCCTCCGCGCCAAGGGCCTCGCGGACGTCGGTGGCGCGCTCGTGGTGGACACGAGCGACGAGCGCAAGACGACGGCCTTCATCGACTCGACGCGTCAGCTCATCACCCGCTTCGGCGCCGGCTCGGGCCTCAGCCTGAAGCCGTACTCCGCCGCGGGCGCGAAGGGCTTCCAGATCCAGACGGGGTCGGTTCCCTTCCCGATCATCGTCGCGACCGGCGGCGGCAAGTTCGTGGTCGCCGTCGGGACGAGGTCGGTGGAGCAGGCGCTGAAGCCCACGGGCACGCTCGCCGACGACGCGCAGTTCAAGGCGACCGCGGCCAAGCTCGGGACGAAGCCCGAGGCGTACGTCGACCTGTCGACGATCGTCGGCTTCCTCAGCCTCGCCGCCGGTGACAACACCGGCTTCAAGACGGCCAAGCCCTACCTCGAGGCCTTCACCGCCCTGGCCGCCGGGAGCGAGCAGAGCGGTGGGACCCGGAAGTCGAGCCTGGTGGTGGGGGTCAAGTAGGACGGTCGAGCGGGCGGGCGCAACCCGGTCCTCCGGACCGGGCGCGCCCGCTACGTCATACCCGCCACCAGCCCCGCCGCCAGGAGCAGCATCGCGGCCGGGACCAGGAGCAGCGCCACCGCCAGCTGGATCTTCGGCGCGGCGCGAGCCGCCTGGTCCTGGACG
>JAOPZU010000316.1 GCA_025963955.1 Solirubrobacterales bacterium | reverse complement strand
ATCCCGCTGGCCGCGCCGGTGATCAGGCAGCGGCGGCCGGCCAGCGTCCTCGGGGGCCTGGGCGCGCGGGCGCCCGCCGCCGGCCTCAGGCGGCGGGCCACTGCACCTGCAGGATCTCGCCGTCGTTCTTGTGGTGCGGGCCGAAGACCAGCAGCTCCAGGCCCTCCGGCCCCGCCTCGAAGGACCGCGCAACCCCAGGACTGACGCGGATCGCGTCGCGGCGGCCGACGGTCAGCACCTCCTCGTCGAGCAGCATGCGACCGCCGCCCTCGAGGATGACGTAGACCTCCTCCGCCTGCTCGTGCCGGTGGGCGAAGGGTGCGGTGGCTCCGGGCGCCAGCCGCTGGAGCGCAAAGCCCGTGTGCTCGCAGTCGAGCGCGTCGCGCCCGAAGCGCGAGGAGAAGCTGTCCCCCGCGCCGTGCGCCGCCGCCGCGTCGTCGAGGTCGGCCAGGTTGCGATGCGTGTAGCTGCCCATGCGGGCGAGCCTACCCCGCTGCGGCCGGTCCCGTGGACGAGGATCCCGGCGGAGGGGCTACTTCCAGGGGGTCTTGAGCAGCACGATCGTGTTGATCACGAACAGCACCGCGAAGAAGACGGTCCAGCGGTTCAGGTTGCGCTCGACGAGCGAGCCGCCGCCGAGCGGGCCGGCGCCCGTGCCCACGCCGAAGGCGCCGGAGAGCCCGGCGTCCTTGCCCGAGTGCATCAGGACCAGGAAGATCAGTCCGACGGAGATGCCGACCTGGACCACGGAGAGGATCGTTTCCACGGGCCGATGGTAGCCGGTCAGGCCTGCGCCGGGCCCGGCGCTGCCGCCGGCTCACCGTCGTCCACGATGCGACCCTCGGCCGTGACGACCACCGGGGGATCCGGCGGTCCGGCCGCGGCGGGGGCGTCCTCGTCCGCTCCGAGTTCGTCGAGCGCCCGGAGGATCTCGATGGCCTCCGCCCGGCGGGCGCGGTCCTGCCCGCGGAAGTCCTCGTCCGAGAGCTTGCCGGTGCGGTGGTCCAGCTCGAGCTCCCGGATCTCCCGGTACTTCGCCTCCTTGGCGGCCAGCAGCGCGTCCCGCTCGACCGCCACGCGGTCCTCCCCGCGGCCGGCGCGCGCGTGACGCAGCGGCGCGCTCAGCACCCAGACCACGAGGCCCAGGGCGGCGATGACGATCAGCGGCTCCACCGGCACGACCGCGGGCTAGGCCCGGCCGAGCTCCTTGGCCACGCGGGCGGCGTAGCGCCCGCGGGCGCGCCGGCGCACGCCGTCCGGTGCCGGCCACATGGCGATGAGCCCGCCGCCGAAGGTGATGATCGCACCGAGCCAGATCCACATGACCATCGGTGAGACGATCATCCGGAAGGTCGCGGGGGGCGTCGCGTTCTCGTAGCGCCGGACGATCTCGTCGAAGATCGCGCCGCGGACCTGGCCGAAGCGCGCCGGGTCGACCGAGCCCGCCTGCGTGACCGCGGCGTTCAGGGTCTTGTCGGACTGGCTGATGTACGAGCGCAGCGGCTGCAGGTCCGGCTGGACCGCGATCCACACGTCCCGCTTGAGCCCGCCCTTCAGGCCGACCTCGCTCGTGGCCTCGCCGTCGAACGCGCTGCTGATCGGGACGAACGGCGCGTTGACCGGGTAGTAGCCCCGATTCGGGCGCAGCGTGGCGACGTGCCTGCCGCCCTTGGAGACGTCCAGGACGGCGCCGAACTCGATGCGCTCCAGGCGCCCGGCGGAGGTCACGACCTGCCCGGTGGCCCGCTTGTAATCGACCTTGTAGCCGTTGATCGTGGCGCTCTGGCCCGGGACGAGCTGCACGTCCCGCGCGTGCTGGAAGGCGGAGGAGGCGGCGACGCCGATGAGCAGCGTGGCGAAGCCGACATGCGCGATGTAGCCGCCGTAGCGCCGGCGGTTGCGGCGGATCATCGCGACGAACGCGGTGGGGACCGACCCGCCGGCCATCGCCCGGCGCGCCTTGACGCCGCGGGCGAACTCCTGCCCGACCGTGATGAGGACGAAGCTGCCGGCGAAGAACATCGCCAGGGCCCACGGCCGCGTCTCCGCCGGGGTCAGGACCACGAGCAGCGCGGCGACGCCGAGCGACCCGAACCCCGGGGCCATGAAGTTGCGGCGCGCGTTGACGGCCGTGGCGCGGCGCCAGGCGATGACCGGGCCGATGCCGCTCAGCAGCACGAGCGCGATCGCCAGCGGCACCGTGTAGCGGTCGAACCACGGCGGCCCGACGGCGGACTTCGTGCCCGTGAACGCCTCGGAGATCAGTGGGAAGAACGTCCCCCAGAAGGTGACGAACGCGAGGCCGACGAGGACGAGGTTGTTCGCGATGAAGACCGATTCGCGCGAGAGCAGTGAGTCCAGCCGGTTCTCCGAGCGGAGCGACTCGCGTCGGGAGACGACCAGGCCGATCGACCCGACGATGAGCACCCCGATGAAGATCACGAACGGCGTGCCGAGCGTCGAGGCACCGAACGCGTGGATCGAGTCCAGGATGCCCGAGCGCACGAGGAACGTGCCCATGATCGCGAGCGTCCCGGTGGCGAGGATCAGCGAGGCGTTCCAGATCTTCAGCATCCCCCGGCGCTCCTGGATCATCAGGGAGTGCAGGAAGGCCGTGCCGGTCAGCCACGGCAGCAGGGACGCGTTCTCGACCGGATCCCAGGCCCAGTAGCCGCCCCAGCCGAGCTCGGAGTAGGACCAGCGCGCGCCCAGGACGATGCCGATGCCGAGGAAGAACCAGGCCGCCAGCGCGAAGCGGCGCGTCGCCGTGATCCACTCCGCGTCGACCCGGCGGACGAGCAGCGCCGCCACCGCGAAGGCGAACGGCACCGTGAACAGCGTGTACCCCGAGTAGAGCATCGGGGGGTGGATCATCATGCCCGGATGCCGCAGCAGGGGGCTCAGACCGGAGCCCTCCGTCGGCGCGACGGCGACCGTCTCGAACGGCGTGGCGAGGAAGACGAGCAGACCGGCGAAGAACGCCGCGAAGACGCAGAGGACGGCGGTGGCGTAGGGCGTCACGTCCCGCATGCGGTTGCGCGTGAGGTGGAGCACGAGGCTCGACCACATCGAGAGCAGCCACAGCCAGAGGAGCAGCGACCCCTCCTGCGAGGACCACGCCGCCGCCGCCTTGTACCCGGTGGGCGTCGTCGTGGAGGAGTGCGAGATGACCGTCGCGAAGCTGAAGTCCGAGCGCAGGAAGGCGATCTCGAGGATCGCGAAGGCGGCCGTGGCGAGCGCGGTGAGCGTGTACACGGCGCGGCGGGCGGACGCAGCCCAGCTGCGGTCCTGCGTGCGGCCGGCGTGCACGGCGGCGCCGACGCCGTAGAGCGCGACGGCGAAGGCGAGGATCAGGCAGGCGCGGCCGAGGGTGGCGCTGTCCACGTCAGCGGTCCCGTCGTGCTCGGAGCGGTGCCTGGCGCCCGGGGGCGGACATCAGGCGGGCGTGTCCTTGTTCGAGTACTTCGACGGGCACTTGGTGATCAGCGAGTCCTTCTCGCCGACGTACGCCCCACCCTGCTTGCGCACGGTGATGATGACCTCGCGGCCGTTGCGGAACGGGTCCGGGACCGGGCCGTCGTAGACGATGGGGACGCTGCCCGCGCCCGTGCGGTCCTGCAGCACGAAGCGCTGGACCGAGCCGCTCTTCTGCCAGTGGGAGACCTTGCCCGTCACCTGGTAGGACTTCCCGGCGACGGCGGTGGTGGCCAGCGCGCTCGGGCTGACCGAGGGGTCGCCGGCGCTGAAGCTGGTGTACACGAGAGCGCCCGCCAGCAGTAGGGCGGCGGTGAGCGCGACGATCAGACGGGCGGTGCGCTTGCGTGCGGGATCCATGACCACCGCGAAGTCTACGAGAAGGACCCGCGTTTCCGCGCCTCTCTCGCCGCCCGGGCGCACGGGCGCTGCCTCTTGGTCCAGTCCGCGGCCCCCGGCGTCAACCCGTCCGGTGTGGCGCCGAACATAGGGAGGGAAACTTTCCCGGCGCCCAAGCGTCTTCTGCAGGAGGCCATGAC
>JAOPZU010000294.1 GCA_025963955.1 Solirubrobacterales bacterium | reverse complement strand
CCCAGCGCGCGGCCGATGGCGGCCGCCGCGCGGCTGAGCACCGAGTCGGCGTCCCCGAACGCGCCGACCTCCTCCGCCCAGAGCACGTACGCCACGTGGCGGCGGCCGAGCTCGTAGCGCAGGCGGGCGCTCGTGCGCTGCTCGTCCACCGGCCGGCCCTCCAGGACGAGCGCCACCTCCTCGGCCCGTTGCGCAACGGCGCTGCGGGCCCAGCGTTCCTTCTCGACCAGGAAACCCGACGCGAGCGGCTTGGCGACGGCGTCGATGTAGCCGAAGGTCCACGCGGAGCAGAACGCGATGGCCTCCGCGAGGACCTCGCGGTCCTCGATCCCCTCGCGCATGCGCTCGAGCCACAGCTGCCAGAAGGCGCCGTGCCCGACGCGGTAGACGGCGAGCAGCGTCTCCAGCGGGAACCCGCGGTGGACGAACTCGCGGACGTAGTGGGTCGCGTCGACCGGCAGCTCGACCCCGACGGGGTCGGCGCCCTCGGGCAGTAGCGTCATGACGAGCGCGATGTTCGCCTGAGTGCTGACGAGGGTGTCGGGGAACATGTCCTCGCTCAACACCTCGACGCCGCGATGGATGGCGCCGGCGACCTCGCCGGCCACCTGCTCCAGGTCGCCGCGCAGGTCCTCGGCCAGCGCGATGAGGGCCAGGCGGCATTCGACCGACGGCTCCTGAATTCCGTTTCTCGTCGTCAACATCGCTTCCGGCCTCCTCTCGGTTCTGCCTGCCCTTGCATCAAACCGCACGCGGCGCCGCGGCGCGCCGCACGGGGTGGTGCGGGCGCGCCGGGTCCGTGGATCAGCGCCGGGGTCAGGCGGCGCCGCGGAAGTCGGGCTTCCGACGCTCGAGGAAGGCGCCGACGCCCTCCCGACCCTCCGGCCCGGCGGCGAGGGCCGCGATCTCCGCAGCCTCCCGGTGGACCTGGTCCTCGAACGTCGACGTCGCGCTCGCGTCGAGCAGGCGCTTGACCGCCGCGTTCGCCGCGAGCGACCCGTCGCGCAGCGTGGCCACGACCTGCGCCACGACGTCCTCGAGCTCCGCGTCCGGGACGGCGCGCGTGATGAGCCCGAGTCCCGCGGCCTCCTCGGCGGTGAGCGACGGGTTCAGCAGCATCAGCTCGGCGGCCCGACGCTGCCCGATCAGTCGCGGGAGGACCCACGTGCTGCTGCCGTCCGGGGACAGCCCGACCTTCGTGTAGGCCATCGTCAACCGCGCGCTCGACGCGACGTAGGACAGGTCGGCGCCCGCGACGAGGCTGAAGCCCGCGCCGGCGGCGGTGCTGTGCGCGACCGCGAGCACCGGCGCCGGGAGCCCGCGCAGGATCAGCAGCGCCGCGTGCAGCTCGTCCGCCAGCGCGCGCAGCGCGGTCTCGCGCTGCTCCTGGGCCGCCATCCAGCCGAGATCCCCGCCGACGCAGAACATCTTCCCCGCGCCGCGCAGGACGACGACGCGAACGTCCGTCCGCTCCGCCAGCGCCTCGGCGTGCGCGCGGAAGGTCCGCATCATCGGCAGGTCGAGGGCGTTGCCCTGGTCCGGTCGGTTCAGGGTGAGCGTGGCGACGCCGTCCTCGACGGCGAGCAGGACGCCGTCCCCACTCATGACGGCCTCCGGCCGCGGGCGTCCGAGCCGCAGGCGTCCGAGCCGCAGGCGAGGACCTCGCCGGAACGCGAGCCCCCTGGGCGAGCGTTCCGCCTCACCGGGGAGCCATCCGCAGCGAGCCGTCGAGCCGGATGACCTCGCCGTTGAGCATCACGTTCTCCGCGATGTGCGCCACGAGCGCGGCGTACTCGGAAGGATCGCCGAGGCGGGCGGGGTTGGGGACCGACGCGCCGAGCGCGTCCTGCGCCGCCTGCGGCAGCGACGCCAGCAGCGGCGTCTTGAACAGGCCGGGAGCGATCGTCACGACGCGGATGAACTTGTCGGCGAGGTCGCGCGCGGCGGGCAGGGTCATGCCGACGATGCCGCCCTTGGAGGCCGCGTAGGCGATCTGCCCGATCTGTCCGTCGTAGGCCGCGACGGATGCGGTGTTGACGATCGCGCCGCGCTGACCGTGCTCGTCCGGCTCGTTCGCGGCCATCGTGACCGCCGCCGCCCGCAGCACGTGGAAGGTGCCGAACAGGTTGACCGTGAGGATCGCGTTCCAGGTCTCGATCTTGTGCGGGCCGCGCTTGGAGAGGATGCGCTCCGGCGGGCCGATGCCGGCGCACGAGACCGCGAGGCGGACCGTGTGCCCTTCGGCGACGATCGCCTCGAAGGCCGCGTCGACGGCGGCGGCGTCGGTGACGTCGAGCTCGATGGCGGCGCCGTTCAGCTCGGAGGCGAGCGCGCGGGCGCGATCACCGTCACGGTCGAGGATGGCGACGTGCCAGCCGTCGGCGGCGAAGCGTCGGGCGGTGGCCTCGCCGAGGCCGGACGCGCCGCCCGAGATGACGGCGGTGGCGGGAGGGGTGCTCATGGTGGGGACAGGCTCCTGGTTCTGGTGAAGGGAAGGGGACGCGTGGCCGTCGGCTCAGGCCGGCGTGCCGGCGAGGGCGCCGAGGCGGCCGATGATCTCGTCGGCCTCGCGCATCATGCGCTCGATGAGCTCGGCGACCGTCGGGATGTCGTTGATGAGGCCCTGGGTCATGCCGGCCCACCAGATGCCGTGATCGGTGTCGCCGGTGGCGTAGACCTCGCGGCCGCGGGCGCCCGCGACAAGCTCGCGCACGTCCTCGAACGTGCCGCCGTTCTTCTCGATCTCACGGACCTGCTGGCTGATCGCGTTCTTCGCGACACGGGCGCTGTTGCGCATCGTGCGGAAGATGAGGTCGGTGGAGCGCTCGTCCCCGTCGACCATGGCCTGCTTGACGTTCTCGTGGATGTAGCTCTCCTGCGTGGCCATGAAGCGCGAGCCCATGTTGATGCCGTCGGCGCCGAGCGCCAGCGCCGCGACCAGCCCACGGGCGTCCGCGATGCCGCCCGAGGCGACCACCGGGATGTCGAGCTTGTCCATCGCGGCCGGGATGAGGATCAGGCCCGGGATGTCGTCCTCGCCCGGGTGACCGGCACACTCGAAGCCGTCGATGGAGATGGCGTCCACGCCGAGCGACTGGGCCTTGACGGCGTGCCGGACCGCAACGCACTTGTGGATGACCTTCACGCCGTGGGCCTTGAAGTCGTCCACGTGCTCCTTCGGATTGGAGCCTGCGGTCTCCACGGCGGTGATCCCGGCCTCGATGATCACGCGGCGGTACTCGTCGTACGGCGGCGGGGTGATCGTCGGCAGGATCGTGATGTTCACGCCGAAGGGCTTGTCGGTGAGCTCGCGGGTCCTCGCGATCTCCTTCGCGAGGTCCTCCGGGGTCGGCTGGGTCAGCGCCGACAGGAAGGCGAGGCAGCCGGCGTTCGCGGCCGCCGCGATGAGCTCCGCGCGGCCCACGGCCTGCATGCCGCCGAGGGTGATCGGGTGCTCGACGTCGAACAACTCGGTGAAGCGTGTCTTCATGGGGTCTGGTCCTCTGCGTGGGGGTTCGGGGTTCGGGCGAAGGTCACGGGGTGGCGATCCCGGAGATGACGAGGGCCGCGAGCTCGTCGTACGCGTCGGCGTCGTGGAGGCCGACGGCGCGCTCGACCTCGCCGCTCTGGATGCGCACCATGACGGAGGCGACGACGTCCGCGACGAACGCCCCGTGGACGCGCCGGAAGCCGCCGCGCTCCACCCCGTCGGCGATGAGCTCCCGGACGCGGGCCGCGGCGATGCGCGTGTTCTTCTCGTAGACCGCACGGGCCGCGGGGTGCGCGGCGATGTCCCGCATGAACGGCGGACTCGCGGCGCGCAGCTCGTCGGCGACCGCGCGCAGGTAGGCGACGAGCTGCTCGGCGGGGTCCGAGGGAGCGGCGGCATGGGCCTCGATGCGCTGGGTGGCGCCCTGGAAGAACCGCTTCAGGACGTTCGTCGTCACCGCCTCCTTGCTGTGCCCGAGCGCGTAGAGCGTGCTTTTGGAGCAGTGCAGACGCACGGCGAGATCGCTCAGCGTGAACGTGGCGAAGCCCTCGGCAAGGTACAGCGCCAGCAGCTGGTCGAGGAGCTCCTGGTGCCGCGCGGTGGTGGTGCTGGGCGCCACCCGAGCGACGATACCACGCAGCAGTACCAGGCATGGTCCCGTGGTACTGCTTCTGGTACTTTCGGGACATGCCCGCCGATCGGACGCTGCCGACCCCCGAAGCCGAGGAGATCGTCGCCCTCGCGCGCGACGTCGCCCAGGGCGAGCTGGCGCCGAAGGCCGCGAAGGCCGAGGCGGACGCCGAGTTCCCGCGCGAGACCTTCCGCGAGCTGGGGCGGCTCGGGTTCCTCGGCATGCCGTATGACGAGGAGCTGGGCGGCGGCGGGCAGCCCTACGAGGTCTACCTGCAGTGCCTGGAGGAGCTCGGCGGCGCCTGGGCGTCGGTCGGCGTCGGCGTCTCCGTGCACGTGATGGCCTGCTACCCGCTGGCCTCCCGCGGCACCGCCGCCCAGCGCGAGAAGTGGCTGCCCGAGCTGCTGGCCGGGGAGCTGCTCGGCGGGTACTGCCTGTCGGAGGCGGACGCCGGGTCCGACCCCTCGGCGATGCGGACCCGCGCGGCGCGCTCGGCGGACGGCGGCTTCGCGGTGACGGGCAGCAAGGCCTGGGTGACCCACGGCGGCGACGCGGACTTCTACACCCTCTTCGCGCGGACCTCGGACGAGCGCTCGAAGGGCATCTCGTGCTTCCTCACCCCGGGCCAGGCCGAGGGCCTGACACCCGCCCCGCCCGAGCACAAGATGGGCCTGACCGGCTCCACCACCGCGACCCTCGACTGGGACGGCGTGCGACTGGAGGAGGACCGCCTGATCGGCGGCGAAGGTGCCGGCCTGTCCATCGCTCTACAGGCGCTGGACTCCGGCCGGCTCGGGATCGCGGCCGTCGCCGTCGGCCTGGCGCAGGCCGCGCTCGACTGCGCGGTCGCGTACGCCCGCGAGCGCCAGACCTTCGGCAAGCCGGTCATCGAGCACCAGGGCCTCGGCTTCCTGCTGGCGGACATGGCGGCCGCCGTGGAGTCCGCCCGCGCGACCATGCTCGAGGCGGCCCGCCGCCGCGACCGCGGGCTGCCGTTCGGCCGCCAGGCGTCGATCGCGAAGCTCGTCGCCACGGACGCCGCGATGCAGGTGTCGACGGACGCGGTCCAGGTCCTGGGCGGCTACGGCTACACGAAGGACTTCCCGGCCGAGCGCTACATGCGCGAGGCGAAGGTCATGCAGATCTTCGAGGGGACCAACCAGATCCAGCGCATGGTCATCGCGCGCGGGCTGGCGCGGGGGTAGTCAGTCGAGGGGGGCGGCGCCGGGGGCCGGCACCGCGCGGGCGCGACGCCGGGGGTGGGTAGCCACCCGCGCGAGCTGGCGCGCGGCGTCGTTTTTGCACCGCCAGGAGGGGCAGAAACGACGCCGCCCCCAGTCCGGGCGGCAGGACACGAGCGACCAGCCCGCCAGCGACGTTGCGAGCCCGCCAGGCGAGCAACCCGCCAAGACGACCACCTAGTCGACCAGCCCGGGGGCAACCACCGCGCGGGCACGGCCCGGCGTCGTTTTTGCACCGCCAGGAGGGGGCAAGAACGACGCCGCCCCCAGTCCGGGCGGCAGGACACGAGCGATCAGCCCGCCAGCGACCTTGCGAGCGCCAGGCCAGCAACCCGCCAAACCGATCGACCCATCGACCAGCCCGGGAGCAACCACCGCGCGGGCACGGCCCGGCGTCGTTTTTGCACCGCCAGGAGGGGGCAAAAACGACGCCGACGACGCCGCCCCGGTCCGGGGGGCAAAAACGACGTCGACGCCGCCGCCCCCAGTCCGGACGGCAGGACCCAGTCGTTCAGCCCGTCACGTCCCGCCCGATCAGGTGCCGGGCGATGACCCACTGCAGGACCTCGTTGGCGCCCTCGAAGATCTCGAGGATCTTCGCGTCGCGGTAGATCTCCTCCAGGCGGTAGGTCTCCCCCGTGGCGGCGATCTGCCGGGCGAAGCCGTAGCCGCCGTAGACCTGCAGGGCGTCACGGGCGACGTCGTTGGCGAGCTTCGTCGCGAAGGACTTCGCCATGGACGCCTCGGGCTCGCCGGCGCGGTCGCCGCGGTCCAGGCGGACGGCGGCCTTCTGGTACATCGAGCGCGCGGCCTCCAGGCCTGTCGCGTGCTCAGCCAGGCGGTACTGCCAGTGCTGCATCTCCCCGAGCTTCTTCCCGAACAGCTTGCGCGTGCGCAGCCGCTCGACGGCGAGGTCGAGCGCCGCCTGCGCCACCCCGACGCCCGCCGCGCCGATGCCGACCCGGCCGGCCGCCAGCGACGCGAGCGCCACGCCGAGCCCGCGGCCGGGCTCGCCGAGCACGTGGTCGGCGGGGACGACGACGTCCTCGAGCACGATGTCCGCGGTGATCTGCCCGCGGTGGCCCATCTTCAGGTCGGGCTCGCCGACGCTCACCCCGGGGGCCCGCATGTCGACGAGCAGCATCGTCATCGCCTGCGCGTCGCCGTCCCGGCAGAGCATGCAGCACCAGTCCGCGACCACGGAGTTGGTGATCCAGCGCTTGCGCCCGTTGACGAGGAACCCGTCCGCCGTCCGCGTGGCCACCGTCTTCAGCGAGTCCGGGGAGAGGTCGGAGGAGGCGTCCGGCTCGGTCGTGGCGAAGGAGAACGCGACCTCGCCGCTGATGAGCCCGGGCAGGATCTTGTCGCGCACGTGCTCCTGGGCGAAGCCGAGGCACTTGGCGTTGAGGATGCACTGCCCGTCGTAGACGCCGGCCATGGACGAGGACTCGTAGGCGATCTCCTCGGTCACGATGCACGTCGCGAGCATCGGGTGCTCGAGGCCCGCACCGTGCGGCTCCGGGAACGGGACCGCGAACAGCCCGTCCCCCGCGAGCCCGCGGAAGGCACCCCACGGGAAGGAGTCCCGGCTCTCCTCGCGCGTGGCGATCTCCCGCGCGACGGGCGCGAGGTGCCGCGCGACGGCCTCCCGCGCCAGGGGCCGCACGTGCTCCACGTCGGCGGGCAGGAAGAGGTCGTGCCACATCCGGTCCTGGGTCCGGGTCGGTGCGGGCGGGGCGAGGGAGGGGACGCTCATGCTCCCCACTCTTCCACGGGTCCGGGGCCCGGGCATCACGCGGGCGGCAGAGCTTCGTCCGTCCATCGGGGGAGACGCGGCGCGCTCAGCCGCCGCGCCGCCGCGCCGCCCGCGGGCGGCTGCGCACGGATACCGAGCCGAGAAAGCCGCTCAGGTGGATGACCACGACGGGCGCTCCCGGCGGGACCGGGACCGCGCGCAGCCGGACCTCGCGGTTCGTCAGCGTGCCGTCCCCCTCGAAGCGGACCTCCACGCCTTCGGGGACGACGATCTGCATCCATCCGAGCACCACCCGCACGTGGATGTCGGCCCGCGGCCCGGGCAGCAACACCTCGCGCAGGTCGAGGTGCACGTTGCCGGCGGTGACGTCGAAGCGCGTGAGGGCCGCCATCGTTCGGCGACCGGTGTGGCGGGCGAGCGACAGGCGGGT
>JAOPZU010000267.1 GCA_025963955.1 Solirubrobacterales bacterium | reverse complement strand
TGAAGGAGCTGGGCATCGCCGTCCGCCCGGTCACGCCCGAGGAGTGGCAGGCCGCCATGGTCGCTGCCGTCGGCGCCCGCTCCCGCGAGCAGGTCGCCCGCGAGGTCGCCGCCGCGCTGGACCTCACGGTGACCGGCGCGCAGGAGCCGCTCTTCACGGCGGCGCCGCCGCAGGCCTGAGCCGCCCGTGACGGACGACCCCGCTGCGCGGCTGCACGCTCCGGTCCTGCACGACGGGATCGACGACCGCGTCGCGATCGAGGAGCCGCTGGAGATCCGCGTCGGCGCCGAGGCGATCGCGATCACGATGCGGACCCCGGGCCACGACGAGGAGCTCGCCGTCGGTTTCCTCCACGGGGAGGGGCTCATCCGCCCGAGCGACGTCCGGGGCGCCGGGCCGACGGACGAGCTGGCGAACAACATCGTGGTGGTCGACGCGGACCTGCGGACGCAGCCGTCCCGCCGTCGCTTCTACACGACGTCCTCCTGCGGGGTCTGCGGGAAGGGGGCGCTGGAAGAGGTCGCGGTCCACGCGCCGCCGGTGCCCGCGGGACCGGTGGTCGACCGCCGCCTGCTGGCGGCCCTGCCGGATCGGCTCGCCGGCGCCCAGCCGGCCTTCGCTCGGACGGGCGGCCTGCACGCCACCGGCCTGTTCGACGCGTCGGGGGCGCTGCTGCTCGCGCGCGAGGACGTCGGGCGGCACAACGCGATGGACAAGGTGATCGGGGCGCGGGCGCTCGCCGGCGCGCTGCCGCTGAGCGGCCTGATCCTCTGCGTCTCCGGCCGGGTCTCCTTCGAGCTCGTGCAGAAGGCGGCGGTGGCCGGGGCGCCGGTGCTCGTGGCGGTCGGGGCGCCGACCTCGCTCGCCGTGAGCCTCGCGCGCGAGCAGAACCTCACCCTCTGCGGCTTCGCCCGCGGCGGGAGCGTGAACGTCTACACGGGAGCGGACCGGGTGCGCGGCTGAGCCCCCGCCGCACCGGCGTCCGCCCCGCCACCGCCGTCCGCCCCGCCACCGCCTACGGCCGCACCACCGCCGCCTGTGCTTCGGCGCAGGCCGCGCGCGACGGGCAGTCCCGCAGGTGGTCGTTGACCAGGCCGCACGCCTGCATGCCGGCGTACAGGGTCGTCGGGCCGAGGAAGCGGAAGCCGTGCCGCTTCAGCTCCTTCGCCAGCGCGGCGGACTCGGGGACCTTCCCGGGCATGTCCGCGGAGCCGGCCGGAGCCGGGTGCTCGAGCACGCGGTCCGGCCGGAAGGACCACACGACCTCGGGCAGCCCGCGCGGCCCGTCGCGGAGCCCGAGCGTCGCCCGGGCGTTCGCGATCGTCGCCTCGATCTTCGCCCGGTTGCGGACGATGCCGGCGTCCTGGAGCAGGCGCTCGACGTCCCGCTCGTCGTACCGCGCGACGATCTCGGGGTCGAAGTCCGCGAACGCCGCCCGGAAACCCGGACGCTTGCGCAGGATGATCAGCCACGACAGCCCGGACTGGAAGGACTCCAGGCACAGGCGCTCGTAGAGGCCGCGCTCGTCCACGACGGGCCGGCCCCACTCCTCGTCGTGGTAGGCCTCGTACAGCGGGTTGCCGTCCCCGAAGCAGCGCATCAGGCGGCGGGCCCGCAGCCGCTCACCGCACGGTGACCCGGACCGTGAAGCGCGTGTCGCCCGCGTCCGGGGCGAACGACCGGCGGTAGACGAGCTTCAGCGAGCCGCTGCCCTTCTTCGTGGCCTTGAAGGTGATGATCCGGCGGCCGCCGCCACCGACGACGCCCGGGTCCACCGGGGTCGCCTTGTAGGTGGAGGACAGCTGCCGCAGGAAGGACGGCCGCGCGGTCGTCTTCCACCCGTACCCGGTCGACGGGTTCTCCGCGACGCTCACCACGAGCCGGTCGCCGATCTTCAGCGACGCGGTCAGGCCGCTGCTCCGGACCGTGACGGTCTTCGCGTCGGCGACGGCGGGCACGAGGGCGAGCAGTCCGAGCGCGGACAGGGAGACGGCACAGCGGCGAAGAGTGGTCATGCGCGGACCCTACCCGCGGAGCCGCAGCACCGGCGGCGGACGGGCCGAACGTGCTCGCGTCGAGCGTCTGAGCCTCCGCGCGCGACGGGAGCGGTGGCTCGCAGAAGCCGTGCGATGGGCGCCCCGAGCTCCCGTCGCCCGCCGGACGGCGTCGTTCTTGCATCCTGGCCGGTGCCCCGCGAGGCGGCGTCGCTTTTGCACCCTCCTGGCGGTGCAGAAACGACGCCGGTCACTCGTCTCGCGCCCGCGGCCGGATCGACCGCTCGCCGTCCCCGCTCCGGCGAGCGCGGACGGACGAGGGCGGTCCGCGGTGCAGGAGGGTCAGTCCACCAGCGGCGGGGGGTCCGCCAGCGGCGGCGCCACGACCGCGGGCGCGCCCGCCCGGTAGATCCCCAGCAGCGCGAGCGAGAGCAGCCCGGTCGCCCCGGCGTAGCCGACCTCCGCCCGCACGAGCGCGTCGTCGACGAGCGCGGCGGCCATCCAGCCGACGAACAGCAGCGCGCTGACGGCCCAGGCCAGCGCGGCGTGCCCGGCCTGCCCACGGGCCAGCGCCGCCTGGTTGAGGGTGCCCGCGGTCAGGTGCAGCCCCATGGCGAGACCGATGACGGCCAGCCCGACGCGGCCGTAGGAGCCCTCCACGGGGTAGAGGAGGTCCATCGCGAACGGCCCGACCGCCAGCAGCCCGAGCGCCACCGCGCCCGCGAACGCGGCGATCGCCAGCACGGTCGTACGGATCGCCTGGTGGAACGCGGCGCTGCCCTCGGTCGCCTCGAGCCCGGCGAGGTGCGGCAGCAGGGAGGTCTGGATCGACTGGAAGAGCTGCAGCGGCGAGCGGGTGATCAGGAAGGCGCCGAAGACGACCGCGAACATCGCGCCCTTGGGCGCGAACAGCGGGCCGGCGTTCAGCAGGGTCTGCTCCGCGAGCTGCACGACCGCGACCGCCCCGGCGAAGGTCGCGCCCTCGCGGGCGGCGCCCGCCGCGCGATCGACGGGTGTCGCGGCGGCATCGCCGTCGCCCCGCCCGCCGTACCGCCGCACGGCGATCGGGATGACCAGCAGCGACGCGAGCGGCGCCGCGGCGATGCCGAGCGCGACCGCCGTCTGGCCGCTCGTGATCCCGACGGCCACGGCGACCGGGAAGCAGAAGCGCGCCACGGACTCGAAGAACACGAGCCCGCCGTACAGCGCGAACCACTGGTGCCCGGCGAAGTAGCCCCGCGCGAAGTAGGACGCGGCGTACGCCAGCGCGGCCGTCACCAGGACCCAGAAGAGCGCGTCCCGCCCGTCGAACGCGTCCACCAGCGTCCCCTTGAAGAAGAACGCCACCAGCACGAACGCCGACGCGAAGGCGGCCTGGATGCGCGCGGCGTCGCGCAGCGGGTGGGCGCCCTCGTGGCCCTGGGCGCGACGCGTGGCGATCGACCGGGAGAGGAGCTGCTCCACCGGGCGGTAGATCACCGAGATCGTGATGAAGAGGATCGTCCACAGCAGGTTGACCCCGCCGAGGGCGTCGTCGCCGAGGACGTGGCTCGCGACGGAGAAGTACGCGAACGTGAACAGCCCGGTCGACGCGATCCCGATCGAGAGGATCTTCGCGCCGCCCGAGAAGGAGGGCGCGTCCTGCTCCGGCTCGGCGCCGCCCGCGGGCGCCGGGTCCGTCTCAGCCGCCAAGGCGGACGAGCAGCATCGTCCACGGGAAGGGCGAGCGGGCCTGGACGACCTCGCCGTGCTGCGAGAGCAGCGCCACGAAGGACTTCTTCGACCAGTGGTTGATGTGGCCGGGCGTGTTGCCGAGCTCCTTCAGGTACGCCCCGCGCGCGAGGTTGAGACCGCGCCACAGCGGCTCGCGCGGAACGCTCACCAGCAGCCACTTGGACGCGACCCGGGCCATCTCGGCGACGGTGTCGGCCGGGTCCGGCACGTGCTCGAGGACCTCGATCGCGGTGGCGACCTCGAACTCGCCGTCGGCGAACGGCAGGCCCTTCTGCGAGACGTCCATGATCCGGTACTCGAGGTTCTCGGCCTGGCGCTGCGCCCAGCCGGCCTGGATCGACGCCTCCTCGAGGTCGAGCCCGACGACCCGCGCGGGGGCGATCTGCTTGGCCCACTCGTGGATCAGCACGCCCTCGCCGCAGCCCACGTCGAGCAGCGACTTCGGCGCGGTCATCGCGAACAGCTCCGCGAGCGTTCCCTCGAAGTTCGCCATGAGCTTCTTGACGACCGGGTTGCTCGAGCCGTACTTGTCGTACGTGTTGCCCGTGACGACGCCGGTGTCGTCGACGGTCACGTCGGGGGGAGTCATGACTGCACGGCCTCCTGGTCGTCGGTGGGCTGCGGGGCAGCGGGCGGCATGGCGCCCGCGCCGGTGGTCGGCGGCTGGCCGGTGGGCCGCGCGCCGGGCTCGTAGTGCGAGGGGGCGACGTTCAACTCGAGCTCGATGCGGCGCACCCGCTCGAAGATCCGCTGGGACATGATCCGCTGGCTCGCCAGCAGGTCGCCGAGGATGCCGATCGCGAACAGGACGACGGCGGAGTTGAACAGCACCGCGCCGAAGATCAGCGACTGCACGTGGCCTGCGCCCTCGCCGGTCGCGTAGGCGACGACGAAGCGCGTGAAGGGGATGAGGCTGAGGACGAAGAGCGTCGTCGCCAGCGCGAAGAAGACCCGCAGCGGCTCGTACTGCGCGTAAATGCGCGAGATCGCCACCGCGTTGCGGCGGACGTAGGCGCCCATCGACGGGAACAGCCGCGATTCGCGCGTCTTCGGGTTCGTCCGGATCGGGACGTGGTCGGTGGCGACCAGCAGCTTGCCCGCCTGGATGATCGTCTCCAGCGTGTACGTGTACTTCGATACGACCGCCATCTGGATGGCGGCCTCGCGGTTGTAGGCGCGGAAGCCGGAGGTCGTGTCCGGCACCTCGGTGTCGGAGGCCTGGCGCACGACCCAGCTGCCGAGCTTCTGCAGCCGCTTCTTCAGCGGCGAGAAGTGCTCGATGTTGTCCGTCTCGCGGTCGCCGACGACCATGTCGGCCTTGCCGGCGAGGATCGGGACGGTCAGCGCGGGGATGTCGAGCGCCGAGTACTGGTTGTCCGCGTCCGTGTTGACGATGACGTCCGCGCCGAGCTTCAGGCACGCGTCGAGCCCCGCCTGGAAGCCGGCCGCCAGGCCCTTGTTGTTCGTCAGCTTGACGATGTGGTCGACACCGCCCTCGCGCGCGACCTCGATGGTCCGGTCCACGGAGCCGTCGTCGATGATCAGCCACTCGACGACGTCGAAGCCGGCGACCGCACGAGGGAGGTCGGCGAGCGTCGCCGGGAGCTGGTCCTCCTCGTTGAAACAGGGGATCTGGATGATGAGCTTCATGGCAAAGGCGACGCGGCCAGGGCGGGGTTCGGGACGCTACGAGGCTGGCCGGCGCAGGCGCGTGTCCGGCGGAAGGTGCCGTACACTCCGCGCCAGTATCCCAGAGGCCTGCCGGGGGCGTCAGTCCGGCATCCGGGCTCTGGGACCGATTCTTCATGGAGAACGCGACGCTCACCCCGCGGCGGCAGGGCCCGGAGGTCCACCCGCCGGCGGCCGCTTCGTCGCGCCTGCGTCCCGGATGGCCCGGCGCCATCTTCGCCCTCCTCTGCGTCGGCACGCTCGTGCTCACGCTGGTCTACCCGACCTACCCGAACTACGACTCGGTGTACTCGCTGCTGTGGGGCCGGGAGCTGCTGCACGGCGTCACGCCGTCCTTCGAGGCCTACCGCGCACCGACCGAGCACCCGCTGGCCATCGCCTTCAGCGTCCCGATCGCGCTGCTGGGGGAGGGGGCGGATCGGGTGATGCTGTTCGCCGCGCTCGCGTCGTTCCTCGGGCTCGTCGCCGGGCTCTACCGCCTCGGCCGCTCGGCGTTCACGCCGACGGTGGGGCTCGTCGCCGCGCTCATCCTCTGCTCGCGCCTCGACTTCCCGTTCCTCGCGCTCCGCGGGTACATCGACGTCACCTACCTCGCGTTCGTCGTCTGGGCCGCCGCCTGGGAGCTCGAGCGCCCGCGCACCGGCTACCGCGTCCCGCTGCTGCTCGCGGGCGCCGCGCTGATGCGCCCGGAGGCGTGGCTGCTGGCCGGCCTCTACTTCCTGTGGGCCGTGTGGCCCCTGCGCCGGGGACTGTGGCCCGTCCGCCTGCGCGCCGCCGCCTGGAAGCGCACGCTGATCCTGCTCGTGCTCGCGCTCGTGGGGACGATCGTCTGGGTGGCGCTGGACTTCGCGGTCACGGGCAACCCGATCTACTCGCTCAAGCACACGAGCGGCCTGGCGGAGGAGCTCGGGCGCACGCGGAGTCCCGGCGAGATCCCGCGGCTGACCTACAGCTTCCTGCGCAGCCTCGCCACCTCCGTCGTCTTCTACGCCGGCCTGGCCGGCCTGCTGGCCGCGATCGTCTGCGTCCCCCGGCGCGTGCTCCCGCCGCTGGCGCTGCTCGTCGTCGGCGTCGGGACGTTCTTCATGATCGGCGTGGCCGGGCTCTCGGTGATCGACCGCTACCTGCTCGTCGCCTCGCTGATGCTGATGCTGTTCGCCGCGGTCGCGGTCGCAGGCTGGACGATGCTCGAGCCGGGGCGCCTGCGCATCGCATGGATCGTCCTCGGCGTCGGCTTCCTCGTCCTCGGTGCCGCGAAGACGAGCACGAAGATCAACCGCACCGGCGTCTTCTCCGAGCTGCAGTTCCGCGGAGACAGCCACAGCGCGCTCAAGGCCATCCTCGAGGACCCCAGGGTCGTGGCCGCCCGCGGTTGCGGGCCGATCTCGACCCCCAGCCACAAGCTGATCCCCGAGACGCGCTGGATCGCCGACCTGCCGGAGGGTCGGGTGCTCGCCCGCAACGACCCGGCCCACAGCGCGACCGACCTCGGCCGGGTCGACAGCGACGGGACGGCGATCCGCAGCGACCACGCGACGGCGAAGGGGCTGGCCCTCCTGGTGACGAGCCGCCAGACGCTGCTGCGCCAGGCCGTCGTCGAGGACACGGACGACGCCCGCGACAACGTCCCGCCGCCCGGGTTCCGCCGCCTGGCCTACAACGGCACCTACGCGATCTACACGAGCTGCTAGCGGCATGGCCGTCGACCTGACCCGCCCGCGGGAACGCGGCACCCGCCCGCCCCGCCCGCCCGCCCCGCCCCGCTTCTCGCGCCCGTCCGGATGGACGCTCGCGGTGGGCGGCGTGCTCCTCGTCACCTTCCTGCTGCGCATCTGGGGCGTGAAGCACGGCATGCCCTACGCCTTCAACGCAGACGAGAACGCGCACTTCGTGCCGAAGGCGATCGGCCTCTTCGGGCACGGCTACAACCCGCACTACTTCGTCAACCCGCCGGCCTACACGTACGTCCTGCACATCGTCTTCTCGGTGTGGTTCGGCGGCCGGGACGGGGTGTACGAGGCCTACGCGACCGACCCGGCGTCGGTCTTCGTCGTCGCCCGCGTGACCGCCGGCGTGGCCGGGACGCTCGCGGTGTGGCTGCTCTACGTCGCCGGCACGCGCCTCTTCGACCGCCGCGTCGGGCTGCTCGCCGCCGCGCTCTTCGGCGTCTCCTTCCTGCCGATCTTCTACTCGCACCTCGCGCTGAACGACGTGCCGACGCTCGCGCCGATCTGCCTGGCGCTCGTCGGTGCCGCGGGCGTCCTGCGCTTCGGCCGCGTCACCGACTACCTCGTCGCGGGGGCGGGGCTCGGCTTCGCTGCGGCCTTCAAGTACACGGGCGGCATCGTGATCCTGCCGCTCCTCGGCGCGACCGCCGCCCAGTTCCTCGCGGCCGGCGGGCGTCGCCCGGCGCTTCGCGGGCTGGCGCTCGCCGGGGGCGCGGCGTTCGTCGCGTTCGTCGTCGCCAACCCGTACGCGCTGCTGAGCTTCAGCGAGTTCAAGGACGGGCTGACCCACCAGACGACGGTGGCGGACGACGCCATCGGCAAGCTCGGCCTGACCGAGGACAACGGCTTCCTCTACTACCTGTGGACCTTCACCTGGGGCCTGGGTTTCGTCCCCGCCTTCGCCGCGCTCGGCGCGGTCGTCGCGCTGTGGCGGGACGAGCGCCGCCTGGTGTGGGTGCTCGCGCCCGCGCCGCTGCTGTTCCTGCTCTTCATGGGCTCCCAGACGCGGTTCTTCGGCCGCTGGCTGATGCCCGTCTTCCCGATGGTCTGCCTGCTCGCGGCCTACGCCGTGCTCGAGCTCAGCGACGGGCTGGGCAAGCGCCGCCCCGCCCTGCGACCGACGTTCGTCGCGATCGGTGTCCTGGCGCTGTGCGGGCAGGGGATCGTCTCCTCCCTCCACAACGGGATCGTCCTGTCGCGGCCCGACACGCGGAACACGACCCGGGCGTGGATGGTCGCGAACATCCCGCCGAAGTCGAAGATCGTCGTCGAGCCCGTCGCGCCCGACGCGTGGGCCTCGGACATCGGGGGCCCGGTGCCCGGGGGCGCGGGCAACGGCAGCCGCTGGGTGAAGTTCTCGACCTCCAAGGAGAACCGCCTGCCCGACGGGAGCGTCGTGGCGGGGGAGGGCCGGATCCTCAACGTCGAGGACTACGAGCGCTCGCTGACCCCGGAGCTCATCGACATCTACGAGGCGCAGCGCTTCTGCTGGGTGATCGTCGGCTCCACGCAGCGGGGCCGCGCCGAGGTCGAGGCGGGGACCGTCCCGAAGGCGCTGGAGTACTACAAGGAGCTCGAGCGGCGCGGGCAGGTCGTGCACCGCGACTCGCCCTACGCGAAGGGCAAGGGCCCGGTCCGCTTCAACTTCGACTGGTCCTTCGACTACTACCCGCTGGACTACGCCCGCCCGGGCCCGCTGATGGTCGTGTACCGCCTGCACGGCGGGCTGTGCGCCGACGTCCCGGGCTGAGGCTCCGCCCAGCCGGGGACGGGGCGTGCGCCGACGTCCCGGGCTGAGGCTGGGCGACCCTCGGCTGCGCCTCGGGTCGCCCCGCGAGTTCCTCGCCCAGGGGCTCGGAACGTCGCCGCCGTGGTCGTGCTCGGCCTAGCCCGTCCGGTGTCGTTCTCCTGCCGGGCACGGGCCGTGCGACGTCGCGCCCTAGACTGCGGGAGCCTCCCGATGCAGCGCACCGACACCGACCACGAGCACCTCGCCCGCGCGATCGACCTCGCCCAGCGGGGGCTGGGCCGCGTCCAGCCGAACCCGGTCGTCGGCGCCGTCGTCACGAAGGACGACGTGGTCCTCGGCGAGGGCTGGCACGAGCAGTACGGCGGACCGCACGCCGAGGTCAACGCCATCGCCGCGTGCGGCGGGGCGGACCTGCGTGGCGCGACGATCTACGTGTCCCTGGAGCCGTGCTGCCACGAGGGCAAGACACCGCCGTGCACCGACGCGATCCTCGCGGCGGGCATCAGCCGCGTGGTCGTCGCCTCCGACGACCCGACGGAGAAGGCCGCCGGGCGGGGCCTGGGCATCCTCCGGGATGAGGGCGTCACCGTGGACGTCGCCGGCGGCGAGCTCGCCGCCCGCGCGCGGCTGCTCAACCAGGCCTTCCGCAAGCACGCGCGCACCGGCCGCCCGTGGGTCCTCTTCAAGTCCGCCATGACGCTCGACGGCAAGGTCGCCACGCGGACCGGGGACTCCCAGTGGATCTCCTCGCCGCAGTCGCGGGAGCTCGCGCACCGCTGGCGCTCCACCGTCGACGCGGTCGTCGTCGGGATCGGGACCGCCCTGGCGGACGACCCGCAGCTCACCGCGCGGTTCGAGGCCGACCCACCCCTGACCCGCCAGCCGCGCCGCGTCGTCTTCGACTCCACCGCCCGCCTCCCGCTCGACAGCCGGCTCGTGAAGATGGCCCCCGAGGTCCCACTGACCGTGGTCGTCTCCCGCGCCGCCCCGCGGACCGCGACCGACAGCCTGGAGATGGCCGGCGCCGACGTCATCGTCGCCACGGGTGAGCACGAGCACGCCCGCGTGCGCAGCGCCCTGGACCAGCTGGGGGCCAGCGGCCTCGGCTCGCTGCTGCTCGAGGGCGGGCCGCGCCTGGCCGGCGCCTTCCTCGACGCGGGCGAGATCGACGAGATCCGCCTGTTCCTCGCGCCCATCGTCCTGGGGGGCCGCGCCGCGCGGGACCCCTTGGAGGGCGAGGGCGCCGAGAAGATCTCCGAGGCGCTCCGCGCGCTCACGCTCGACTGCGAGCGCAGCGCGGACGACGTCCTCATCAAAGCCCGTCTGAAGGAGTGGTGAGAGCGTGTTCACCGGACTCGTGGAGGACCTGGGACGCGTCGACGCGGTCGAGCAGACCGCGGACGGCGTCCGCCTGACCGTCGGGACCCGCCTGGCGGCGGACCTCGGCCACGGCGACTCGATCGCCGTCAACGGCGTCTGCCTGACGGCCGTGGTGCTGGACGAGGCCGGGGCGACCCCGAGCTTCACGGCCGACGTGATGCACGAGACCCTCCGCCGCTCCTCGCTCGGCGCGGTCGCCGCGGGGCGCACCGTGAACCTCGAGCTCGCGATGCGCGCCGACGCCCGCCTCGGCGGGCACATCGTGCAGGGCCACGTCGACGGCCTCGGCGAGATCCGCTCCGTCGTCGAGGACGGCTTCGCGCGGATCGTGACGGTCGCGGTGGACGGGGGCGCCGAGGGACTGCTGCGCTACGTCGTGGAGAAGGGCTCGATCGCGATCGACGGCATCTCGCTGACGGTCGCGCGCGTGGACGAGGACTCCTTCGCCGTGTCGCTGATCCCCGAGACCCTCGAGCGGACGACGCTCGGGAGCGCGGAGCCCGGCACGCCGGTCAACCTGGAGGTCGACATCATGGCCAAGTACGCCGAGAAGATGCTGGCGCCGCACGTCGCGGCCCGGCGAGGAGGAGCCGCATGAGCAGCACCCCCACCGACGAGGTGGCCTTCGCCACGATCGAAGAGGCGCTCGAGGACATCGCGCGCGGCCGGTTCGTCGTGGTCGTCGACGACGAGGACCGCGAGAACGAGGGTGACCTCGTCATCGCGGCGCAGCACATCACGCCTGATGCGGTCAACTTCATGGCCACCCACGCCCGCGGCTGGATCTGCCTGGCGCTGACACCCGACCGCTGCGAGGAGCTCGGCCTGGAGCTGCAGGCCGCGAAGAACGAGTCGGCCTTCGAGACGCCGTTCACGGTGACCATCGAGGCCGCGCAGGGGGTGACCACCGGCATCTCCGCCGCCGATCGCGCGGTCACCATCAAGACCGCCGCGGACCCCGCCAAGGGCCCGCGCGACATCGTCACGCCAGGCCACGTCAGCCCGCTGAAGGCCCGCGCCGGCGGGGTCCTGGAGCGCACGGGCCACACCGAGGCGTCCGTCGACCTCGCCCGTCTCGCCGGGTGCGAGCCGGCCGGCGTCATCTGCGAGATCATGAACGAGGACGGGTCGATGGCCCGCGTCGGCGACCTGCGGGCCTACTGCGCCAAGCATGGCCTGAAGATGGTCACGATCGCCGACCTCATCGCCTACCGCCGTCGCCACGACCGCCTCGTGGAGCGCGTGGTCACCACCGCGATGCCAACCGCCTTCGGCGCCTTCGAGGTCACCGGCTACCGCTCACTCGTCGACGACAAGCACCACGTGGCGATGGTCAAGGGCGACGTGGCCGGCCGGTCCGACGTCCTGGTCCGCGTGCACTCCGAGTGCCTGACGGGCGACGTCTTCCACTCGCTGCGCTGCGACTGCGGCGAGCAGCTGGAGTCCGCCTTGGCGATCATCGAGCAGGAGGGCCAGGGGGTCCTGCTGTACCTCTCGCAGGAGGGCCGCGGCATCGGCCTGCTGAACAAGCTGCGCGCGTACCGCCTTCAGGAGGACGGCCTCGACACGGTCGAAGCCAACGAGCTCCTCGGCATGCCGGCCGACCTGCGCGACTACGGCATCGGCGCGCAGATCCTCGCCGACCTCTGCCTGTCCTCGATCCGCATCCTCACGAACAACCCGAAGAAGATCCGCGGCCTGGAGGGCTACGGGCTGACCGTCAGCGACCAGGTGCCGATCGAACACCTCCCGAACCCCCACAACGAGGCGTACATGCGCGCGAAGGCCGAGAAGATGGGCCACATCCTCCATCACCAGGGGCTGCCCCTGGACGAGGAGATGCTCGCCGAGGAGCACGCCCGCGACCGGGCGCGCGAGGAGCAGCAGCAGGATCCGGAGGCCGGGGCATGAGCCGCTACGCGATCGTCTGCGCCACCTTCTACCGCGAGCTCGCGGACAAGCTGATCGCCTCCGCCACCGAGGTCTTCGAGGGTGCCGGCGGCGAGGTCGACGTCTTCGAGGTGCCCGGCGCGTTCGAGCTGCCGATGGCCGCGGCCTACGCCGTGGACTCCGAGCGCTACGCCGGCGTCGCCTGCCTGGGGGCCGTCATCCGCGGGGAGACGACGCACTACGACTACGTCTGCGGCGAGGCCGCGCGCGGCATCATGGACGTGCAGCTGTCCACCGGCGTGCCGTGCACCTTCGGGGTCCTGACCGTGGAGAACATGGACCAGGCGCTTGCGCGCGCCGGCGGCGGCAAGCGCGACCAGGGCGCGCACGCCGCGCACGCGGTGCTCGCGCTGCTCGCGGTCCAGCAACAGCTCGAGGTCCCGCCGGAGGCCTGACCGTCCCGGGTGGCGGCGACGCGCCCAGCCGTAAGGCCGGACACGCCCGGACCCTGGGCAGGCCAGGAGCTCGTCGCTAGGCTGGTCGCGTGACCTTCAAGACCGACACGGAAGTGCTCGCGCTGGTGCTCACGGTGCTGGTGCACTTCGTCGGGGCCGGGGCCCTCATCTGGGGGATGATCGACCGCGACGACCCGGACCGCGGCTCCTGGCGCGACTGGTGGCCCAAGGACGACCGCG
>JAOPZU010000403.1 GCA_025963955.1 Solirubrobacterales bacterium | reverse complement strand
GGGCCTGGTCGCCGACTTCGGCCTCTCGCACACCCTGCCGCGGATCGCCGGCGGCGCGCTGGCGGCCGACATGCTCATGACGGGGCGCCGCCTGGACGCTGCCGCGGCGCTGGCCGCCGGGCTCGTCTCGCGGGTCGTCGAGGACCCGGACGCGGAGGCGCAGGGCATCGCGCGCACCCTCGCCACCTGGGACGCCGCGGCCCGGATCAAGGCGCAGGTCGCCGCCTCGGCGTCCGTCGACCTCACCACGGCGCTGAGCCGCGTCGAGGTCGAGACGCAGGCCGCCGCGCTCAGCGACCCAGCCTTCTCCGCCCGGGCGCGCGCGTGGATCACGACGCGCGGACGCTGAAGCAGCTCCTAGAACCGTCCGTTCCTTAGTGACGAAGGCTGATCGCCTAGCTTTGCAGCGTAATGTGAGAATTAGTGAACGAGCGGTTCGCTGATGTGGTACTGTCGCCGGACCATGCAGCGACACGTCCAAGTCGAGCTCGCGAAGCGGTTCTTCGAGTACCTGAACGGCCGTACGACGCACTACGCCGAGCGGGAGATGCAGATCCCCACCGCGACCTACCACGACGCGGGCTACGCGGAGCGCGAGCGCGACGTCGTGTTCCGCGCGAACCCGATCGTGGTCGCCCACAGCTCGGAGCTCCCGCGGTCCGGTGACTTCCTGACCCGGGAGGTGATCGGCGCGCCCGTCCTGCTCGTCCGCCAGCCCACGGGCAGGCTCAAGGCGTTCTTCAACGTCTGCCGTCACCGCGGCGCCAAGCTCGAGCTCGACGAGAAGGGGTGCACCCACCGCTTCAAGTGCCCCTACCACGCGTGGTCCTACAACGTGGACGGCAGCCTGCGCTCGATCCCGTTCGGGGAGGGCTTCGACGGCATCGACCGCAGCGACTACGGCCTCGTCGAGCTGCCGGTCGACGAGCGGCACGGGCTCATCTGGGTGAAGCTCACGCCGGGCGACCCGCTCGACATCGCGCAGGCCATCGGCGCGGAGATGGACGCGGAGCTGTCGTCCTTCGAGCTCGACCGGTACACGCTCGTGCGTGAGGCGACCTACGAGGAGCCGATGAACTGGAAGGTCGTCGCCGACGGCTTCCTCGACCCGTACCACCTGCAGTTCGTGCACCCGACGACCGTCGGCCCGTTCTTCAACACGAACGTCTACACGCTCGACGTCCTCGGCCCGAACGTGGCGCGGCTCGTGGTCTCGCGCCGCAGCATGCACACGGTGAAGGACCAGGACCCGGAGGAGGTGGACCTGATGCCGCACATCATCAGCAACTACATCCTCCTGCCGAACACCTTCGTCGCGGTCGAGCCCGAGCACTTCGAGGTCTGGACGATCTCGCCGCACGCGACCGACCCCGGCCGCTCCGTGACGACCATCCGCTTCCTCCTGCGGAGCCCGCCGACGACCGAGCGCGAGGAGCAGTACCTCGAGAAGAACTGGAACCTCCTCATCCACACCGTCGTGGACGAGGACTGGGGGGTGGGCCGCGCGCTGCAGAAGGGCCTGCCGCAGAGCGCGATGACGCGCACCCTGGCCGGCCGCAACGAGGCCCCGATCCAGTTCCTCCACGGCCACCTGGCCGAGCAGCTCTCCGGCGACGACGCCGACAACATGGCGCCCGCGGACGCGCCCTACCCCCGGACCTACGGCAACCTCGTCGGGACGGCGTGAGGAACACATGAACCTGGCCGAACGAGTCGAGTACTGGGCCCGCTGGCGCCCCGAGGCGGTGGCGCTCCGGGAGGACGACGCCGACGTGACGTGGAAGGAGCTCGGTGAGCGCGTGGCCCGGGTCGCCGGCGGGCTGGCCGCCCACGGGGTCCGGCCCGGCGACCGCGTCGGCGTCCTGTCCGCGAACAGCGTCGAGTGGTGCGTCCTCGCGCTGGCCACGCTCCACCGCGGCGCGATCGTCGTGCCGCTGAACATCCGCCTCGCGGCCCCCGAGCTCGGGCTGATCCTCGGCCACTCCGGCTGCACCGTCGTCGCCTACGACGCGGGCCTGGCGCCGCTCTTCGCCGCCGCCCCCGACGGCGGGTCGCCGAGAGTCCGCATCAGCCTCGACGGCGACGCGGACGCCGACGTCACCATGGCGGAGCTGGCGGCCACCGAGCCGACCGAGATCGTCGAGCGCGACGACGACGACACGGCGGTCCTGGGCTACACCTCCGGCACGACCGGGCTGCCCAAGGGCGTGATGCTCACGCACGGCAACCTCGCTGCGTGCGCGCTGCAGACCGCGCTCGCCGAAGGGTCCAGCCACGAGCGCCGGACGCTGCTGTGCATCCCGCTGGCCTTCACGGGCGGGATCGTCAACAACTTCGTCTCGACCTTCGTCGTCGGCGGGACCCTCGTCCTCCAGAAGACGTTCGCCCCCGACGACGTCGTGGCCACCATCGAGCGCGAGCGGATCACGACCTGGTTCGCCGTGCCGATCATGTGGCAGGCGGTCGCGGCCTCCCCGCTGTTCGCGGCGGCGGACCTGAGCTCGCTCACGACAGCGATGTGCGGCGGCGCCCCTGTCCCGAAGGCGCTGCTGGCGGCGTTCCACGAGAAGCAGGTGGACGTGCGCCAGGCCTACGGGTTGACGGAGGCGACCGGAAGCGTCTGCCTGCTGCCCGCGGAGCTCGCCTGGCGGACCGAGGCCGCCGGCCAGCCGAACATCCACACCCGCGTGCGGCTCGTGGGCGACGACGGCGCCGAGGTGCCGCACGGCGAGGTCGGCGAGATCACCGTCAAGGGCCCGCAGGTCATGGCGGGCTACTGGGAGGACCCGAAGGCGACCGCCGACGCCGTGCGCGACGGCTGGCTGCACACCGGGGATCTGGCGCGATGGACCGAGGACGGGCTCCTGCAGGTCGTCGACCGGAAGAAGAGCATGTTCATCTCGGGCGGCCTCAACGTCTACCCGGCCGAGATCGAGCGGGTCGTCGACAACCTCCCGGAGGTCGAGGAGTGCTGCGCGCTCGGGCTGGCGCACGAGCGCTGGGGCGAGGCCTGCGCCGTCGTCGTGCGGCCGAAGAACGGCCACGTCGACGAGGAGGCGCTCGTCGCCCACTGCCGCGAGCACCTCGCGGACTACAAGGTCCCGCGCACGGTCATCCTCACGCAGGACCCGCTCCCGCGTGGGATGTCCGGCAAGGTGCTGCGGAACGAGGTCCAGGATGTCTACGGCTGAGGTCCGCGGCGACGGCGCGGGCCCCCGCACCCGCCGGGCCCGCGACCCCGACCGCGGCAGCAAGATCCTCGCCGCCGCCCTGCGTCTCTTCCACGAGCGCGGGTTCCACGCGGTCTCCGTGGACGAGATCGGCGAGGCGGCGGGCGCCACGGGCGCGGCGATCTACCGGCACTTCACCGGCAAGGAGGAGATCCTCGCCACCCTCTTCGA
>JAOPZU010000208.1 GCA_025963955.1 Solirubrobacterales bacterium | reverse complement strand
CGTCCATCCCGCCAACGACGCCGAAACCTGACAGCAGCGGCGCGCCCGCATCAGACGGTAAGACCACCTGGGGTGTGATCGGGGCGGAGTGCTGTCTCCGGCCGGTCGTGCTTCGCAGCACCGACAGCGGTATGCGGTGCCCGGGACGTGGGCGATGTCCTCCGAGTTCCAGACTCCGGTGACGTATTCCAGACGAACCTGCGTCGTGCTCACGCTTTGATCGGGAGCGAGGTGGCGTGCGCCCCTCGCGAGCGTCTCGCGCCCCGGCAGTCGGTTCCACTCACGACGACAAGCGCAGCGTTCGGCTCACCGGCGGCGCTTGCACGTGGCCGGCGGCGTCCACGGCCCGCGCGCGAACGATGATCCGGCCGGTCGGAAGCCCGCGGAGCCTCAGGCGCCAGGTGCCGGCGCGCACGGTCGCTGGCAGGTACCGCGGCGCGGCGCTGCAGCGGACCCGGACGAAGCCGCGCGTTCCGAGCGCCGTGCAGCGCCGGCCGCGCCGGCGCGTCACGCTGACCTCCACGCGGCGGACCCCGGCCGACGGGGCGGCGTCCGTCACCGTGCCGCGGAGCATGCGCCACGTGGATCCGCGCGCGGCGACCGCGCGGCAACGGCGCGTCCCCAGACGGCACCGTGGCACGGTGATGCGTGCGGTCGGCGCCACGACGTCGAGCCCCGGCGGGAGCCGGCCGTTCCCGACCGGTGGCGTCGTCGGTGGCGTCGTCGGGGGCGTCGTCGGTGGCGAGACGACCTCCGCCTCCGGCGCTGCAGGCGTGACCAGCGTCCGCACGCGGCCGTAGGTCGTCCCGGACGCGTTCACCGCGACCGCGCGGTAGCGGTAGCTCGTCACAGGCTGCAGGCCCGCGAGCCCGGCGCTGAGGATCACGGGAGCGGATCCCGACCCGGCGTCGATCACGGCGGTCGAGCCGCCGAGGGCGTTCGTGGTGCCGTAGTCGACCCGGACCGTCGTCGGCTGGGCTGCCGGTGTGACCGTCACCGCGACGGCGGCGCCCGTCGCGGTGAGTGCCCCGGCTCCGCCCGTCGTCACGGACGGGATCGGGGCGCCGCGCTGGACGTAGGCGAAGCCGCCGTTCAGGACGAAGGGCGGATCGCCCGCCGGGGCGCCGAGCAGCAGGTCCTCGCGGCCGTCGTCGTCGAGATCCCCGAGGTTCGCGAGTGCGCTGCCGAGGTGGCTGACGTTCGGCGCCGCGAGCTCGTACCCGTCGGCCGAGGTCAGGCCGAGCCCGAGGTCCAGGAGCCCGGGCGCGTGCAACCCGCGCAGGACGTAGGCGCTGCCGCGCTGATTGGCTCCGGCGTTCGGGCTGCTGATCACGACGTCCGCGGCGCCGTCGCCGTCCACGTCGCCGGCCGGTGCGACGGCCGTCCCCAGCGCGTCGGTCCCCCCGCCCTCTATGAGCACGGCGGAGGCGCCCGGCGCGCCCAGGTCGTTCGTCGCCGGCGGGTGGGCCGGCGCCAGGAAGACGTAGGCCCGGCCGGCCCCGGAATCCGCGTACGGCATCCCGAGGAGCAGGTCGGCGCGGCCGTCCCCGTTGACGTCGCCCGGCGCGGCCACGGAGGTGCCCAATCCACCGGCGAGAGGCGGCGCGGTGACGCGGAAGCCGGTGGACAACGTCGGCGGCATGGTGATGGTTGGCGGCAGCGACTTCGTCCCGTAGAGGACGTAGGCGGCCCCGCCCCCGCACGGCACCTGGACGTTCGGGACGCACTGCGGTTCCCCGAGGAGCAGGTCTCCCAGGCCGTCGCCGTCGACGTCCCCAGCCGGCGCGAGCCCGACGCCGAGGTCCGCGCGCACCCCCGACCCCACGATCCGGAACCCGCCGGACCCGAGCATCGTGGCGTTCCGCGTTCCCGGCGAGACGGCGGAGCCGTACGCGACGTAGACGTTGCCTTGCGAGCACTGGGTGCAGCTGCCCGTCGCGTCGTCGTAGTACTGGGGGTCAGAGAACATCATGTCCGCCAGGCCGTCACCGTTGACGTCGCCCGCGGCGCTCACCGCCAGGTACATGTGGGCGTAGAACGGCGTGGGCAGATAGGTGAGGTAGCCGCGCGCGTTGATCCCGGCCTTGAGGTCGACGTCGGCGTGGGACGGGCCCCCGTAGACGACCGCCGCGTAGCCGTTGAACGCGTTGGTGCCCGCCGCACCGCCCCGGTCGGCCATCGCCGCGACGTCCGCGAAGCCGTCGCCGTTGAGATCGCCGACCCCGGCGACGGACGTGCCGAGATGGTCCTTGGCGTCGTAGAAGTCGCCGCCGATGATCCGGAAGCCGTGGGTGCCGAGCTTGGCCAGCGAGATCACCTCGTGCAGGCCGAACGGGCCGAAGACCACGAACGCCTCGCCGTTCTCGGTGCGGGCGGACCCGGCGTTCGTGGTGCTGATCGTCGGCGCGCCGACGATCACGTCGGCGATGCCGTCGCCGTTGACGTCCCCCGCCGCCGAGACGGACGCGCCCGCCATCCCCTGGCTGTCGAACCCGAAGAGCGTCGTGCCGTCGACGGTGAGCGCCGCACCCGCTGGTGCGGGCGGTAGGACGATGCACCCGGCCACGGCGAGCATCAGGAGCGAGGCGTGCCGCACGAGGCGACGCAGACAGACGGCCGGTAGCACGGGACACCTCAGGTCGGGAGCCGGAAGCTACCGCCCCCGCCGCCCGGATCACGAGGTTCAGGACGAATCGAGACCAACGTGAGACGCGCTCGCGGGCGCGGTCCGGAGGCCGTCGACGAAGTCGCTCAAGGCCCGATCCACACGCGCGGTGTCCTGGGTCGCCTCGAGCTCCATGAGCAGGCCGCGGACGCATCTCCCCGTCCAGCGCGTTCATGACCTCAGGCCGGGACAGCGTCGAGCGCGCAACCCTGTCTCGGATGTCCAACTCGACCGCGTCCGGCCTTTGCGTGCGGGTCCTTGACGAAGGCGCTCACGCGTCGTCACCCGTTGTCTCAGACGAGACCCGAGCCACGGCCTGGTTCGCGTCGACCTGTGCGCCGAGCGCCACGATCTCCTCGAGCACGCCGTCGACCTCCGCAACGAGCTCGTGCTCCATCTTCATCGCCTCGAGGACGACGAGTCGCTGCCCGGCCCTCACCTCGTCCCCGACGGTGGCGGCGACAGCGATGACCTTGCCGTGCATGGGTGCGGTGATGACGCCGGCGCCGGCGGACGCGCCGGTACCGGACGGCAGCAGGTTGACGTCGAGGAGCTCCACGTCGAGGTCCCCGAAGGCGGCGTGGAGGCGGACACCTTCTGGCACGACGATGATCGGGATGACCGCATCGTCGACCTCCGGCCGTGCTTCCGACAACTGGACCTGGTGCGTCGTGCCATCGACGTCGACCGTCACCCCCTCGGTGCTCTCGCGCAGGACGATCAGGTGGTCCTGCTCACCGTGCCGCCAGCGCCAGCGCGCCTGGAGCTCACCGGAGGACGACCATCCTGCGATGCCGTGAGCGGTCTGGGCCGCGTCCTTCCGCAGCGCGGTGTAGCGCGCGGTCGCGATCGCCGCGAGCTCGGTCGTCCCGACGACGGGCGGAGTCGGGTCGTGCTCCTCGAGGAACGCGGTGGTCACCGCGCCGCTCGCGAACGCGGGTTCACGGAGCGTCGCGATCAGCATGGCGCGGTTGGTCACCGTGCCCAGGGCCGTTGTCCGCTGCAGCGCCTGCACGAGGCGCGCCCGCGCCTGCTCGCGATCGACGCCGTGCGCGATGACCTTCGCGATCATCGGGTCGTAGTGCGGCGTGATCTCGCTGCCCTCGGTGACGCCCGCGTCGACGCGCACGCCCTCATCCGTCGGCGTCCGCCAGCGGCGGAGCACGCCGGTGGCGGGGAGGTACCCCCGCGCGGGATCCTCGGCGTAGAGCCGTACCTCGATCGCGTGCCCGTCGAGCCGGACGTCCTCCTGGCCGAACGCGAGGTGCTCACCGCGGGCGACGCGCAACTGCCACTCGACGAGATCGAGCCCGGTGATCGCCTCCGTCACCGGATGCTCCACCTGCAGCCGCGTGTTCATCTCGAGGAAGAAGAAGGCGCCGGACTCGTCGAGCAGGAACTCGATCGTCCCGACGCCGACGTAGTCGACGGCCTGCGCTGCGGCGACTCCTGCGGCGCCCATGCGGGCCCGCAGCTCGTGGTCGACCGCCGGGCTCGGCGCCTCCTCCACGACCTTCTGGTGGCGGCGCTGCACGGAGCAGTCGCGCTCGTTGAGGTGCACGCAATGGCCGTGGCTGTCAGCGAGCACCTGGATCTCGACGTGACGCGGGCGCACGACGGCACGCTCGAGCAGGAGCACGTCGGAGCCGAAGGCGCTCATCGACTCGCGGCGGGCCGCGGCCAGAGCGTCGGGCAGCGCTGCCGCCTCGGTCACCAGGCGCATGCCCTTGCCGCCGCCGCCCGCTGCGGCCTTGACCATCAGCGGGAACCCGATCTGCGTCCCCTCGGCGAGCAGGCGCTCATCGGACTGGTCGTCGCCTTCGTAGCCGGGGACGACGGGGACCCCGGCGTCGCGCATGAGCCGCTTGGCCGATGCCTTGTCGCCCATCTCGGTGATTGCCCGAGGCGGCGGTCCCACCCAGGTGATCCCGGCCTGCTCGCACGCCTCGGCGAACGCCGCGTTCTCGGAGAGGAAGCCGTAGCCGGGATGAACGGCGCCTGCGCCCGTGCGGCGCGCTGCGTCGAGGACCTTGTCCATGCGCAGGTAGGACTCGGGCGCGGGCGCGGGGCCGATGGCGACGGCGAGGTCGCAGGCGGCGACGTGCGGCGCGTGGGCGTCGACGTCGGAGTGGACGGCGACGGTCCGCAGCCCCATGCGACGTGCGGTGCGCGCGACGCGGACGGCGATCTCGCCGCGGTTGGCGATCAGCAGCGTGTCGAAGCTCATCAGATGCGCCCCACGCCGAAGGAGAGCGGTCGGGGCGTCGTCGCCTCGGCTTCGGCGCTCATCGCCAGTGAGAAGCCGAGCACGTTCCGGCTGTGGCGCGGGTCGATGACGCCGTCGTCGCACGAGCGTCCCGAGGTGATGAAGGCCGGCTCCTGCGCGTCGTAGTACGCGGTGATCTCGTCGGTGTAGGTCCGCATCTCCGCCTCGACGACGGGCGTGCCGGTGCGCTGCGCCTTGGCCTCGGCGACGATGCGCATCGTGCCCGCCGCCTGCTCGGAGCCCATCACCCCGAAGCGCGCGTTGGGCCAGGAGAGGATGAGCCGCGGGTCGTAGGCCTGGCCGCACATCCCGTAGTTGCCGGCGCCGAAGGACGCGCCGATGCTGAGCGTGAACTTCGGGACGGTGGTGGTCGCGACGGCCTGGATCATCTTCGACCCGTTCTTGATCATCCCGCCGCGCTCGGAGGCGACGCCGACCATGTAGCCGTTGATGTTCTGCAGGAAGACCAAGGGGATTCCGAGCTGCGTGCAGCGCTGGATGAAGTGCGTGGCCTTGGCCGCGCCGGCGTTGTCGATGACGCCGTTGTTGGCGATGAACGCCGCCGGCAGGCCGTGGACGGTCGTCTCGGCGCAGACCGTCATCGGGCCGAAGAGCGGGCTGAACTCCAAGAGCTCCGATCCGTCGGCCAGGCGCGCGATGACCTCCCGGCAGTCGTAGGGCTTCTTCGGGTCGACCGGGACGACGCCGGCGAGCTCGTCGGGATCGCGCAGCGGCGGGTCGAAAGCGCCGCCGAGCGCCGGCCGCGACGCACCCCAGCGCAGCCGTGCGACCACGTCGCGGCAGATCCGCAGCGCGTCCTCGTCGGA
Organism: Solirubrobacterales bacterium; assembly: GCA_025963955.1. Lineage (GTDB taxonomy): Bacteria > Actinomycetota > Thermoleophilia > Solirubrobacterales > Solirubrobacteraceae > Paraconexibacter. Next base: position 8,150 of record JAOPZU010000208.1, on the reverse strand, counting down.
GTCCGCAACGTGCTCGACGAGCCCGGAGACCGTGCTGTGCATGGCCATGCCCCCGAGCTCCTCGGCGTCCGCGACCTCGCCCGTGGCGGCCTTCAGCAGCGGCGGCCCGGCGAGGAAGGCGAAGCCGCGCTCCTTGACGCCGATGACGACATCGGACATGCCCGGGTAGTAGGCCCCGCCCGCGGTCCCCGAACCGTGCTGCACGGTGATGACGGGGATGCCGGCCGCGCTGAGCTTGGCCTGCATCGCGAACATCCGCCCCGCGCGGTGCCAGAACTCCACGCGGTAGGTCAGCAGGTTCCCACCCGCCGACTCCACGAGGAACACGCACGGCAAACGGTTCTCCAGCGCCACTTCCTCGGCCCGGATGAGCTTCTCGCTGCCCGGGATGGTGAGCGACCCGGCGTCGATGGCGGCATCGTTGGCGATGACGACGCATCGTGTTCCGCTGATGTAGCCGATGACGGTGATCATCCCGCCGCCCGGGATCGTCTCGCCGCGTTCGCCCGGGTCGTACCCGGCGATCGAGCGCAGCTCGAGCACCGGCGCCCCGGGATCCAGCAGCGCTGCCAGCCGTTCACGCGGCAGGAGCTGGCCGCGGGCGTGCACGCGCTCGGCGGCCTTCTCGGCGCGTGCGTGCGCCTGGGCCTCGAGGGCGCGCAGGTTGGCCACGAGCGCCAGCATGTCCTCGCGGTTGCGCTTGAAGGCGTCCGCAGACGCATCGACCTTCGACTCGAATACCGGCATGTGCTGCTCCCTTGCTCCTTGAGGCTCAGCGATCCGCCGCGACGCCGTGGAGCACGAACTCCACGGTGTGCCTGACGAACCGCTCGATGAGGTCCTTGTCCATCCGCTTGCCGGCGTCCTCGTGCCAATCCCGCGCCACGAACAGGAAGTCGCACATCCCCACCACCGAGAACACGAGCAGCTCCGGATCGATGGGGCGGAAGACTCCCGAGGCGACGCCGTCGTCGATGAGCCGCGCGTAGAAGTCGCGCGTCGGCCGCACGAAGGTCTCCGACATCCGGGTCACCGCGCGCTCGCCGGCGGCGAGCCGCGGACCGAGGGAGTGGACGTACGGGTAGCGGACCAGGTTGCGCACGGTCGCCTCGACCTGCACGGCCAGCGTCTCCTCGGGCGGCAGCCCGCGCGCCGCGAGCGCCTCCTGCTCGGCCATCATCCCGCCGATGACGCGGTCGAAGAGCGCTTCGAGCAGCTGCGCCTTGCCGCCGAAGCAGTAGGAGACCATCGCGAGCTTCACCCCGGCGCGCTCGCAGATCTGGCTGACCGACGGCTCGACGCCGGCGCTCGCGTCGAGCAGCTCGTGCGCGGCCTGGAGCAGCTTCTCCGCCGTCGCCTCCGCACCCCGTGGCGGCTCCGGCCGAGGTGGCAACGCAGAGCTGTTGCGCGGCCTGGGGCGGCGTGTGGTGCGTGCCGGCGCCATGCCCGATCATCATCGCACATGTTTGAACGTTCTTTCAAGGATTGGTTGAACGATCGTTCAACCTCCGCGAGGGTCGGCTGCGGCTACCTCTCAGCTCGCGCGTTGAGCTGGCCGGCGCTTCCACGCCTAGGAGTATCGGGGCGGTCAGCGATGGGGTCGGCGCGCGGCCGGTAGGACCACCGTCCGGCTCGTGATGCGGTGCCCGTCGGCGCCGACGGCGGTGATGGTGACACGGGCGCTGGTGGTGCGGGCGACTGCCGGCAGGCTCAGTGATCGCTTGGGCGCTTTGAGGGTGCGCTGGACCCCGCGACCGTCGCTGAGCAAGGCCTTGACGACGTAGGAGGTGGCGTTGGTCGCGGGGGCGAAGTGGATCGTCAGTCCGCTGCCGACCCGTGCGAGGCGCACGTTGCGGACGAGGCCCGGCCTCGTGATCGCGGGAGCGCGGTAGGACGCGACCACCTTGGAGGTCCACGGAAGGCCGTCGCGCACCGCCTGGGCCACGATCTGCCGCGTGCCGCCCGGACCAGGTGCGGAGCGGAAGCGCAGCACGCCGCTCGGGCGTGCCGTGTCGGCGATGACGGTGTCCTCGCCGCTGCTGCGCTCGACAAAGCGAACGGTAACGCCGGGCGTGATGCCCGAGGTGCGGTAGCGCAGGGTGCGTAGCCGACCGTGTCCCCCGACGACGGCGCTCGCCTTCGGCGCCGGGTATCCGCGAGAGACGAGCATGTCGGCGACGGCGGAGGAGCCCGGCACCGGCGCGATCGTGTACCGGCCGGCGGCAGGCCGGCGCAAACCGATGAACGTCCGGTGCGATTGCGGCGTTCCGGGCAGCTGGACGGCGTTGGTCGCGGGGCTTCTCGGGTCGCCGAAGCTCACCGGACCGTTTGGCCCCGTCAGTGCCAGCTGCGGACCGCCCGTGACCCCGTCCACGGCGATGGCGTAGGAGGAGGCGGCGGGCGGCACCACGAAGCTCTGGCCATCGCCGGCCGCGCGGGTTCCGGCCGGCGGTCCGTATGCGTCGGCGACGCAGTCGGCCCAGTGCTGGTCGACCGAGAACGGGGAAGCGCTCCACTCGTGGGAGATGCTTCCCGGGCCCAGGCAAACCGCCGCGCCCCGCTTGTTGGCCGACACCGACACGTTCGGGCAGACGCCGAAAGCACACGCCTGGGCGTTGATCGTGCCCCCGAAATCGTGGCCGATGAACCCGAATTGCAGGCCCCCGGAGATACCCAGGGCCTTGCTGCCGATGACGATGTCGGCGCTCAGGCGCAGCGAGCCGTCCCCGGAGTAGCGGAAGAGCGCGTGAGCGAGGTCGATGCCGAAGACGGAGCCGTTCCCGGTGACCTGCACCACGACCGGTGGCCCCGCCTGGATCGTGAACCCGCCGTCGACGGCGATGGCGAAGCTGGACGGCGGGGCGATCGGCTGGAAGCCGAAGACGACGCCGCCGGTGAAGATCAGCGGCTGCAGCTGCAGCCCGAGCTGAACCTCCGTCAACCACACGTCGGTGGTGACGAGGACGCCCGGGAACTTGTCGACCTTCAGGTGCGCGGAGTTGAAGGCGCCGGCAACGAAGCGGATGTCGCCTGAGAGCGTGAGGTCCGGACCTGACACGACAGCAGTCAGGCCGCCAGACCACGAGTCGGCCCCGCCGTCGTAGGCGACGGCCACGTCCTTGAGTTCGAGAACGCCGATGTCGACGTCGTCGACCGCGAAGCGCAGGGAGTCCAGGTGCAGCCCGGACTGCTGGTCGACGACGAGCTCCGCGCGGCCGGTGACCCCGCCGAACGTCGCGGGAAGCTGCAGGTCCAAGGGGATCCTGACACCGTGCTTGGTCAGGATGACTTTGGCGTGGGCGTTGATGCGGAATCCCTCGACGCTCGCGGCGAACTGGCCCATGTCGAAGTCAAAGAGCGTCGCGCCCTCGCTGGCGTTCGGCAGCTTCAGGTGCAGCGGCCCGTGCCAGAGGATCACCGGCTTGGACCCGGCGCCCTGCGCGATGACCTGTACGGCCCCGGAGGTGTCGATCGTGTGGCCCTTGGGGTCAAGAAAGATCTTCACCCCGGACTCGGGAACGATGTCCAGGCCGTTGAGGCGGACCGCGCTCTGCGCGATCGCTGCGCCGCCGGACGGGTTCTTGGGATCACGCAGGAAGCAGCCCGCAGTCGCCTGCACGTCAACGTCACCGAAATGCACCTGACTGCACGCGACGAACCCCTTCTCATCTCCGGACGGCGGGCCGCTTCCGCCCGGCGGAGGCACGAGCCCCAGGCCGGGATTACCGGTCGGAGCGGCCGGCCCGAACTGGGCGCCGAGGATGCGCCCGTCGAACGTCGTCGGCGCCCCCGCCGCGTCACGAGCCACGACGAATCCCCCGCCGTCGGCGGTGACCGCCGCGTCGAGCTGTCCCAGATCACCTCCGGGCACCTTCATCACGATCTGGTCCGGGGTCCACGTGTGTCCGTCCGTCGACGTCCGCACGTGCACGGTCTCATCACTCGTCCGCAGCCACGCAGCGACGAAGGCACCGCTCACCGGGTCCGCCGAGAGCGTCGGCGCCGTGACCGGGCCGGACGCCAGCAGCTGCGGCGCGCCGGCCGACCCGCCGCCCGCAGCGATACCTCGTACCGACAGCGGCCCGGGCAGGATCCCCGGTTCGCTGAGCATCGCCACGCCTTTTGGCCCTCCGGCGATCCGCGGCTGATCGGCCCCGGGGATCTGCAGCACCGTCCACTGCGACGCGTCGTTGACGCTGCCGGTGCCGTTCCACTCGCGGACCGTGATCGTGTCCTCCAGCGCGCTGAAGGCCGTGATCGGCCTGGTGCCGTCAAGACCGAGCCGAGCACCGTTCGCGTCGTCGCGATTCGGACGGAGTGAGAGGTTGGCCGACGCCGTCGTGAAGCTGCCGGCGGGCACACCCTGAAAGACGGTGCCACCCGTCTGGAGGCTGGAGATCAAGCCGATCGACGGGACCTCACCGCCGAAGAGCACCGCGTCCCCCGACGGCTCCTGCGTCCCGATCAGGCCTGCGGTCGGGTTCGCGTCGGTCGGGCCGGTGAACGACGACCCCGCATCCTCGGATGTGTAGAGATAGACCGGGTCGCGCGTGAAGCCGCTGGCAGACGGCACCTCGTTGCAGCAGCGCGCGTCGACGAGCAGCAGCTCGTTCCCGGACTCCAGCGGGAACGGACCTTGGAAGTCCTGGTTCGTCTGCGGGTCGTTGCCGCCCCCGCTGGGCTGGCGCGGGACAAGCGCGACCGATGCCGCGCACCCCGCCCCGCCTCGCGGCAGTCGGCAGCTGCGCAGCACATCGTCGCCTGCACCCGCCGGGTCGGCGTACGCGATATGCGCCGTGCCCGCCCCGTCGACGAGCACACGCGGCCCGTGCCCGCTGGTCGGCAACACGACCGGTCGCGGCGGCGCGGCCGAGACGAACGTCGCCGGGATCTTCCGGCCCGCGTACCCTGGCGACCGATACACGGGCGCGGCACCCGCCGGCTCGGCCGCCAGACACACCAGCAGGACGATGAAGCCAAACGCGGATCGTCGAAGATCGGCCACGGAACCCGCACGCTAGAGGCCGGGGGTATCCAGAGCAAGGCGCGCGGCCGCTCGTGGATCCATGCACCGCCGCGCTCCGGAGATCCCGCGCCTGCGATGGATCTCGCGGATCTTCGGCGCCACGTGTCGCTCTTCGTCAGCGCTGAGTGTCACCTCGGCGTGCGGCCCGACTCAGCCCGTGCCGCCGTCCTTCCTGCCCGTCGTCGATGCCGCCCTGATGAAGGCCGAGAGGTGTTTGATCTGCGTACCGTTCATCTTGCTGGCGTAGTCCGTCGGCATGAGCTTCGCGCCGAAGCCCTCGGCGATGTCGACGCGGGGCTTGGTGATGTTGATCCCGATCTCCTCCGCCGTGTCGCTCTGAGCGTCCATTCGCGGACCGAGGATCCCCTTGGCGCCGGTCGCGGCGATCGCGTGGCAGGTGTCGCAGTGATGCGCCTCGAAGAGGTGCTTGCCCTCCTGGACCATGGCGTTGCCGTTCTTGATCGCCGCCTTGGACGCGGCGAGCTGGGCCCCGGTCGGTGTCGGGTCGTTCTTGGGCGCGCGCCCGGTGGCCACGCCGGCGATCGGCAGCCCGAGCACCAGCACGACGGCGACGCCCAGCCCGAGCTGGAGGGGCCCTGGACGGTGCGCGGCCGGACCGGTGTCGGACACCGGCGCCGTCTGGCGGAGCGCGCCCGCCGCGACCGCGGCGAGGACGAGCACGACGCTGGCGATCTCGGCGGCGAGGATCAACGTGGCGTCGGTGTCGTAGCCGCCCTCGGCGAAGCCGAAGAAGGATGAGGAGTGCGAGATCAGGATCGAGACGATCGAGCCGAGCGAGATCGAGAGCACGCCGCCGAGGAACAGCCGGATCCGCCGGTCGAGCAGCAACAGGACGACGACCAGGGTGCCGAGGGCGTTGAGCAGGAACAACGGGCCGACCACCTCCACCTGGGCGTAGCCACGATGGAACAGCCGCGCGTGGTCCACGCCGCCGACCACGAAAGCGATCGCCGCGAGCACGAGGAGCACCAGCGCCGCCAGCGGTGGGCGGTTGCGTTGCAGAAGGGCGTTCATGGCCAGAGGCTCTACACGGCATTCGGTCAACGAACGGCAAAGGTGGCCCGACCGGGCGCGTTCCGACCCTCGACCGCTTTAGCCCAACCTCTCCCGCGATACCTCACCTACCACGACTCAGTCGCCCCGACGTGGCGGTCGTAGGCAAGGGGCGGCGGCGCGTCTGCTACCGGCCCATTCTCAGGATCTCGATCATCATCTGCTTGTGGCCGCCGCTGTCGCCTCGGCGGTGGAACGCGACGAGGCCGCCGGAGACGGCCATGTGGGTCTCCTGGCCCTCGACCATCGTCAGCTTGTGGCCGTTGACGATGACGTACGGCCGGCCGGCGCTCGGGTTGAACAGGTAGAAGTAGAACGTGTGGTGGTTGGCGGCACGGACGATTACGCCCATCGGGTTGGCTGTGTAGTCGTTCCAGCGGCCGCCATGAGCGTGAAGCGTGTGCACGAACGGGGTGACGTTGCACGATCCTGTCCGTCGTCAGCGAGACGGTCAATCGACCATCCGTCTGCTGGCCGCCCGGACCGTCCGCCCTCCCCACCACACTCCCCCGGGGCCGTGACCGTCGTCGACCGCAATCCCGCGCGCTCCTGCTGCGTCTGCCGGCGGGAGTGGGACGTGCCCGCGGACGCCGGCATCGGCTGGTCCCCCACGCCCCACGGATGGTCGTGCCCCGCCTGCAGCCGCCGGCGGGCGTGGCACGTCGAGCGGGCCGCGCGCTTCCTCCTGACCCGCGGGCGCTGGTGGATGGACGCCGACGTGCACGACCACCGCGTGCGGTGCTTCTGGTCGGAGACGGTCCGCCGCGCCCGGGAGATCGTCCTCAGCGGGACCACCCGGTAGCGTCGCTCCACGGATCCCGACGGCAGGAGAGCGAGCATGACTCCCGGAGCGAGCGACGCACACGAGGTACGCGCGGCCCAGCACCGGAACTGGGACGCGGCCGCCGCCGGCTGGAAGGCGTGGAGCGCGTTCAACGAGCGCGCGGCGGCGCACATCAGCGCGCGGCTGGTCGAGCTCGCCGAGGTCCGCCCGGGCAGCCGGGTGCTGGACGTCGCCGCCGGCTACGGCGAGCCGGCGCTGACGGCGGCGTGGGCGGCCGGCCCCGGTGGCCGGGTGGTAGCCACCGACATCTCCGCCGAGATGCTCGACTTCGCGCGTGAACGCGCGGTCGTGTCCGGCATCACCACGCTGGAGTTCCTGCAGGCGGACGCGGCGAGCCTGGCGTTCGCGCCGGCGAGCTTCGACGCGGCCGTCTCGCGCTGGGGCATCATCTTCGAGCCGGACGCGGAGGCCGCCCTGCAGCGTGTCCGCGGCTTCCTCGAGCCGGGCGCCCGCATCGCGATCAGCTCGTGGGGCCCGGCCGAACGGGTCCCGTTCCTCTGGCTCCCGATGGCGACCACGACGGCACGCCTGGGGCTGACGCCACCGCCCTCGGGGGCCCCCGGCCCGCTGTCCCGCACGACCCCGGCCTCCCTCGCCGCCTTGCTGAACGCCGGCGGGTTCGGCGACGTCGTCGTCGAGGAGCACGAGGTCGTCTACGCCTTCGACTCACCCGCCCACTTCACGGACTACGTCCGTGCGATCGCCGCCCCGGTGCGGGCCATGATCCGGGACCACGCGGGAGCCGACCGAGAGGGGGCCTGGGACGCGATCACGCGGGCGGCCGCCGAGCACTCCGGAGGCAACGGACCGCTCCGCCTGTCGAACGCGGTGCTCATCGCCTCCGGAACCGCCTGAGCGACGCGCACCCGGGTAAGGCGCGCATTTCTTCCAGCCGCAGCCGGAACCTGCCGGTTCCCGGTCGCGGCCGTCGTCGGCGTCGAGAAGGCGGGTACACCTTGAAGCGGTCCTCCGGACCAGGCACCCCCGTCGTGAGGCGGGTCCGCAAAGCCACGGGACTCCGCCGGAGTCAGCCGGGCCGCCTTCGGGTCGCACTCGCGGCCCGACGACCGGAAGCCGCTTCACGCACAGGAGGTCGTTCATGTCCAGGTTCCTCACCCCCCGCACCACCCGCGTCTCCGCCGGTCTCGCCGTTCTCTCCGTCCTCGCGCTCGCTCCGGCGGCCGCCCAGGCGGCCGACACCAGCGC
>JAOPZU010000195.1 GCA_025963955.1 Solirubrobacterales bacterium | reverse complement strand
CCGTGAGCGCGGTCGCCACCCCCCCCGATCGGCATCGCCGCGCTCACCGCAGCGCTCGACGCCCACCGCGCCGACCTCGACGTCCCGGCACGGCGGCTGGCGTCCCGTCGCGCGAGCGCGCTGGCCGACTTCGCGGCCGAGCACGGCGACCGCGGCCTGCGGGCGCTCGGAGGGCGCCGCGTCGCCGTCCGCTTCCTCCGCGAGCAGCCGGCGGGCGACGACATCCCTACGCTGGTTACTGCGCTCGAACGGCGCGCCACCGACGGGAGCCCCGCATGATTGACCGCCTAAACGCCGTGCCCGCCGTCCTGCTGATGCTCGCCGCCTTCCTGGCGGTGACGCTCATCGCGTCCCTCGCGGGCGCCGCCAACACCGGCACGGCCATGACCTTCGGGGAGCTCGCGTTCGCCGCGACGCTCGTCTGGGTCCTGGTCAGGCGCTGACCGGACCGGGGCTGGACGGCTACTTCGCCGGCTTCTTCGCCGGGGGCTTCTTCGCAGGGGGCTTCGGCGGGGCCGCGCTCAGCGAGCTGATGCGCCACCCCGTCCCCACCCGCACGAGCTTCAGCGTGTCGTCCGAGGGCGGCTGGCCGGCCGCGGTCGTGTGGACCTTCACGTAGGCGCTCGTGCCGCGTACATCGATCCCGTCGATCCGCAGCCCGGCGCCGCGCACGTTCTCCAGCCCCCGCTTGAAGGCGAGCTCGCACGGCAGCCCGATCTCCTCCACGTTGTCCGCCAGCGCCTTGGCGATCAGCCGGTCGCAGATCTGCTGGTAGTCCTTGCGGGACACGGCAACGCCGTAGCGGCGGACGACCTCCCGCACCTGGGTCTGCGCACTGGCCTTGGGCGGCTCGTCCTTCCCGCAGCCCGCGAGCGCCCCGAGGGCCGCCGCGGCCGTGGCGGCGAGCAGGACGGCGGACGGACGCGGAACGCTCATGCGGCCGCAGGGTAGCCTTTGGACGTGGACTCCGCCCGCCCAGCCCTCGTCGACGGCCACGGCCGACTGATCCAGGACGTGCGGGTGTCGGTGACCGACCGCTGCAACTTCCGCTGCCAGTACTGCATGCCCGCGGAGGGCCTGCCGTGGCTCGAGCGCGGTGACGTCCTGAGCTTCGAGGAGATCGAGCGGCTCGTCGGCCTGCTCGTCGCGATGGGCGTCCACGATGTCCGGCTGACCGGCGGCGAGCCGCTCGTGCGCCGGGACTTCCCGGTCCTCGCCGCCCGGCTCGCGGCGATCCCCGGGCTGCAGGATCTGAGCCTCACGACGAACGGCTACCTGCTCGAGCGCGACGCGGACGCCCTCGTCGCCGCCGGAATCCACCGCTTCAACGTGTCGATCGACTCGCTGCAGCGCGACCGCTTCTACGAGCTGACGCGGCGGGACGCGCTGCCGCAGGTCCTCGCCGGGATCGAGAAGCTCGCCGCCCACCCCGCCGCGCACCCCATCAAGATCAACGCCGTCGCGATCCGCGGCTTCACCGAGGACGAGGCGCTGCCGTTCGCGCGCTACGCCCGCCAGAAGCCGTACGAGGTGCGCTTCATCGAGTTCATGCCGCTCGACGCCGACCGCACGTGGACCCCGGGCAGCGTGCTGTCCGGGGCGGAGATCCGGGAGCTCGTCGCCCGCGAGTACCCGCTGGAGCCCGTGCCGCGGGAGCCGTCGGCCACCGCCCGGGTCTACCGCTTCGCCGACGGACAGGGGCAGCTCGGGTTCATCGACCCCGTCTCCGACCCGTTCTGCGGGGACTGCAACCGCATCCGCCTGACCGCCGACGGCAAGCTGCGCACCTGCCTCTTCAGCCACGGCGAGACGGACCTGCGCGGCCCGCTGCGCGCCGGCGCGAGCGACGATGCGCTCGAGGCGGTCATCCGCGCCGCGGTCTGGAAGAAGGAGCTCAAGCACCACGTGAACGACCCGGGCTACGTGCAGCCGCACCGCACGATGAGTGCGATCGGCGGCTGAGGATCCGGCCCGGCCGCCGGCTAGCGCGCCCGTCGTTCATCCAATCTTCAGCTCCCACCGAACAGACTGGGTAGGTGGTCCTCCTTGCTCTCTTCGCCCTGATCGCCGGCGCCGGCACCGCGATCAGCCCGTGCGTGCTGCCCGTGCTGCCCGCGCTGCTGAGCGCCGCGGGCTCCGGCGGCCGCCGCCGGCCCCTCGGTGTCGTGATCGGCCTGACCGTCACCTTCACGGTGACGATCGTCGGCCTGGCGTCCGTGGTCGACGGGGTGGGCCTCGGGTCCTCCGCCACCCGCGACATCGCCATCGCCGCGCTGCTGCTCTTCGGCGCCGCGGTGCTGGTCCCCCGCCTCGGGGACCGGATCGAGGCGCCGCTGTCCCGGCTGGCGCGCTTCGGCCCCAAGAGCACCGGCGACGGCTTTCTCGGCGGCCTCGGCGTCGGCGCGGCGCTGGGGTTCGTCTACGCGCCGTGCGCGGGCCCGATCCTCGCGTCCGTCATCGCCGTCAGCGCGACGACCGGCCGGACCGTCGTCATCGGCCTGGCCTACGCGGTCGGCTCGGCGGCCGTCCTGTTCGTGCTGGCGCTCGGCGGTCGCGGCCTGCTGGATCGGGTGCGCCGCGGTGGCCGCGGTCCCGTCGTGCAGCGCGCTCTCGGCGGCGTGATGGTGCTCACCGCGGTGGCCATGGTCTTCTCGCTGGACACGCGCTTCCAGACCGCGATCGCGAACGACCTGCCGAGCGTCCTGGTCAACCCCACGAAGGACCTGGAGGACTCGGCCGCGGTCAAGCGCCGGCTGGCCGACCTGCGCGGGA
>JAOPZU010000178.1 GCA_025963955.1 Solirubrobacterales bacterium | reverse complement strand
TGGAGGACGGCTACGAGCACGCGCTCATGCCGGGCGTCAAGGCGTCGGACGACGCGCGGCGGCTGGCCGCCGAGCTCGCTTTCGCGTCGGCCCGCCTGACCGAGCTGCAGACGGACCCGCCCGGGCTGCTGGCGGAGGCGGCCGTCGTCGGCGATCTGGAGGAGGCGCTGTGGACGGTGTTCCTCGTCGCGTATCTGTCGCCGGTCGAGCGTGCGGAGGACCCGTTCGCCTCGATCGCCGACGCGCGCGTGCCGTGGGCCGGTGGGGAACTGCCGTCCCTGGAAGGTGCGCAGCCCGGCCCGCGCGCGGCCTACGACCCGAAGCGCGGCGCCGGGGTGGACACCCTGGTGGCCTACCGTGCCCGCGCGGAGAAGGCGGGCGGGCAGGTCGCGCTGCTTTCGGCCGAGGCCTCGCTGACCCCGGCCCGCCGCTTCGACCGCGCGTTCGAGCGCCTGTCCCTGCCGCGCTTCCCGCGCACCGCGCGCTTCGAGTTCCTTGTGCTGGCCGGCGGTCTCGGGCTGCTCGACGTGGCGCCCTCGTCGCTGCTGCTCGCGAGCGCGGAGCCGATGGACCCGACGCTGCTGGCCGCCAAGCGGATCTTCGGCATCGGGGACTCCATCAACCTGCAGCGCCGCGCCAGCGAGCTGCTGCAGGCGGTGGAGGTGGCGCCGGCGGCGCTCGACCTCGCGCTCGTCAACTGGTCGCGGCCCCCGGGTGAGCGCATCACCGCCGGGTCCGCGGCGGATGAGGATCCGGTGGTGCGGACGCGGGTGGAGCGGGCGCTCGGGGTCGCCGAGGACGAGGCGTCGGAAGACGTCGTGGAGGCCGAGGACCGGGACGCGGACCTCGCGGTGAGGCCGTTCGAGGACGAGGGTGCCGCCCCGGCCTGAGGCCGCCGAAGCCGTCTGAGACACATCCCGCCGGACCGCCTCTTGAGAACGACACGAGCGGCGGAACCAACCCGGAGGGCGGTGGCGGATGCAGGACGAGGTGGAGCCCCCGGCGGGGGCCGTGCGACGGTCCCCGGCCGAGGCCGACGTGCTGATCGTCCGGACGCTGCAGCACCACGCGGACGTCCTCTTGCGCGTCGCCCGGCGGCACTCGCTGTGCGAGGACGACGCCGCCGACGCCTACCAGCGCGGCATCGAGATCTTCCTCCAGTGCGCGCGGCGGCTCGAGGCGGCCACCGCGCATCGCTGGCTCTACCGGGTGGTGCGCAACGAGGCTCTGGCCATCCGCGCGCAGCGCGCCAGGTTCGTCGCTCCGGCGCTGGCCCACGCCGACCGCACCGAGGCCCGGAACGAGCCCTCGCCGGAGGACGTCGTGCTGCGCAAGGAGGAGATGGACCAGGCGGCCGAGGCGTTGCGTGGGCTCAAGGACGACGAGGTCCAGGTTCTGCGGCAGCACGCATCGGGGCAGACGTACGCGCAGATCGCGGCCGGGGCCGGGTGGACGCGGACGAAGGTCAACCGCAAGCTCGTCGAGGGCCGCCGGCGCTTCCTCGCGCAGCGCGAGAACATCGACGCGGGGCGGGAGTGCGAGCGCTGGCGACCGGTGCTCACGGCACTCGTCGCGGGGCGCGCTGACGCACGGCAGCTCGCGGACGTGCGCCCGCACCTGCACCGCTGCGCGGCCTGCCGGGCGACCGTCCGGCGGCTGCACCGGGAGGCGCCGCGGCCCGCGGCGGCGGTCCCGGCGGCCATCGTCACCGCCCGAACGGCCGGTGACGGGGCACTAGCGTCCTAGGCATGAGCTCCATCAACGACACGTTCACCATCGGCGGCGACCTCGAGGTCCGCCGCCTCGGCTTCGGCGCCATGCGCATCACCGGCAAGGGGATCTGGGGGCCGCCTGCCGACCCGGCCCAGGCGCTGGCCGTCCTGCGTCGTGCGGCAGAGCTCGGCGTGGATTTCGTGGACACCGCCGACTCCTACGGCCCCTCCGTCTCGGAGGACCTGATCGCGCAGGCGTTGTGGTCCGACGGGGGCTACGGCAAGGTGAAGGTGGCGACGAAGGCCGGCCTCACCCGTCAGGGCCCGGACGAGTGGAACCCGGTCGGCCGGCCCGAGTACCTGCGCCAGTGCGCGGAGATGAGCCTGCGCCGGCTGAAGGTCGACACGATCGACCTCTACCAGCTGCACCGCATCGACCCCCAGGTCCCGCGCGAAGAGCAGTTCGGCGTCTTCAAGGAGCTCCAGGACGAGGGCAAGATCCGCCACTTCGGGCTCAGCGAGGTCAGCGTGGAGGAGATCGCCGCCGCGCAGGAGGTCCTGCCGGTCGTGACCGTCCAGAACCTCTACAACCTCACGACCCGCCAGTCCGAAGATGTCCTCGAGCACTGCGAGGCGCACGACATCGGCTTCATCCCGTGGTTCCCGCTCGCGTCGGGTGACCTCGCGAAGCCGGGGGGTCCGCTCGCCACGGCGGCCGAGCACCACGACGCGACCCCCGGACAGGTGGCGCTGGCCTGGCTGCTGCACCGCTCGCCCGTCGTCCTGCCGATCCCGGGCACCGGTTCGGTGGCCCACCTGGAGGAGAACGTCGCCGCGGGCGAGCTGACCTTGACGTCCGAGGAGTTCGACGCGATCGACAGCGCGACGGCCGCGGCGTGACGGCGGCCGCGGGCACCCGGGCGCCCGCGCGCGACCTGAATGACCGCGGGCGGCCCGCAGGTCGCCCGCGTCCGTCGCATCCGGACGCCTAGCCGAAGGTGGTGAAGACCGTGGTGGAGCCGGTCAGACGCGGCTTCGTGGTGCGGCTGTAGACCTTCTTCTGATCGACCTGCACGTTCCACTTGCCCGTGTTCACGCGGCCGGTGACGGGGATCCCGGGGGCGAGGACCGTCAGCTCGCCGCAGGGTGCCTTGGCGACGCCGAAGCGGTAGTTCGCCCGGGTGCGGCCGCCAAACCGGAAGTGCCCGTAGATCGTCTTCCCGGGCGTCAGGCCGGAGAAGCGCCACGACCGCGTGGCCTTCGGCGACTTCGTGCCGCCCGTCGTCCCGAACGCGAAGTTCGTGGAGCGGAACTTGCCGGAGGCACGGATCGGGGTGGGCGCGTCGTCCGAGGCGACGAGGTTGTACTGCTTGGACTTCGGGTCGATCGAGCCGAGGTTCGGCGCGGTGAACTGGACCTGGGCGCTGCCCGTCGCGTCCGCGGTCGCGCTCTCGAAGATGCCGTCGCCCGTGACCGAGATGGTGCTGTTCGGCGTGAAGCCGGAGAGCTGGGCCGTCAGGCCGAAGGTGGCGACCTGGCACGGCAGGTTGACGGTGACGGTCGCCGCCTGAACGCCGGCAGGGGCGGCGACCGCCGTTCCGGCGCCGGTGAGCAGCAGGCCGAGCGCCAGCCTACGAGGGGTGGTGCGATGCAAAGTGGCCTCCTAGCCAAGATCGATGAGCGGGACCTTATTCCGGGGCGGCGGGTCCCGGGTCCCGAGTCGGTGCTTCTCCCGCCCGAGCTGCTTCATGAACCCCGACGGCGTGTCGGAGTTCTCGTCCGGCCCGATCGGGATCGTCAGGGGGCGCACCCGCGCGCGCCGCCGCCGCATTGTTCGCGGCCGATCCGCGAGGGCACTTCAGGCCAGCAGCGCGCGCAGCTCTTCGGGCTCGGTGACCGGGCGCCGGCAGGCGAAGCGCTCGCAGACGTAGGCCGCGGCGCGACCGTCCACCGGCGTGCGGCCCTCGAGCAAGGGGATCCCGGCGGCGTCCTCCCCGTCCCCGCCGCTGAGCACGACGTCGCCGCGCAACGTCTCGCGCACCACGGCCACGAGGGTGGCGCGGTCCGGCTCCGGGCCGACGATCGCGACTTCGCGGACGGGGCGGGCGGCGAGGTCGAGCGCCTGCAGCACGTGTCCGAAGGCCGTCGGGTGGCGCGGAGCGAGCTCGTGCAGCAGCGCGAGCTGGCCCTCGGCCGCCGCGACGTACCGGTGCTCGCCGGTGAGGGCGCCGAGCCGCAGCAGCCCGAGCGCCGCGGACGAGCCGCCCGCCGGTGTGGGGGCGTCCTCCAGCTCCTTGCGGCGGGCCAGGAGCCGCTCGTGGTCGTCGGCGGTGGAGAAGAAGCCGCCGTGCTCGGGGTCGTGGAACCGGGCGAGGAGGAGGTCCGCGAGGGCGATCGCCTCGTGCAGCCAGCGCGACTCGAACGTCGCCTCGTGCAGGACGATCAGCGCCTCGAGCAGGAAGGCGTGATCCTCCAGGTAGGCCGGCAGCTTCGCCACGCCCTGGTTGTACGTCCGCAGCAGGCGGCCGTCGGCGTCGCGCAGCGTCTCGAGGAGGAAGAGTGCGGTCGCGCGGGCGGCATCGAGGTAGTCCTCGCGGCCGAGCACGGCACCCGCGTCCGCCAGTGCGGCGATCATGAGCGCGTTCCACGCGGTCAGCCGCTTGTCGTCCAGGCCGGGTCGGACGCGCCGTGCCCGCCGCTCGTAGAGGGTGCGGCGGATGCGCAGCCGGGTCTCCGCGTCCGGGCGCGGGCCCCGGTCCTCCAGCACGTTCAGACCCGGGGCGCCGGGACCGCCGGCGGGCGGGCCGTGCGGATCGACGAAGTTGCCGGCGACCGTCGCGCCGAGCCACCGGACGCCCACCTCGGCGTCCTCGCCGAGCGCCTCCTCGAGCTCCGCCAGCGTCCAGACGTAGAACCTCCCTTCGACGCCTTCGCTGTCGGCGTCCAGGGCGCTGAAGAAGCCGCCGTCGTCCGCGCGCATCTCCCGCAGGGCCCAGTCGAGGGTCTCCTCCGCGGTGCGGCGCAGCTCGCCGTCGCCCGTGGCCTGCCAGCCGTGCAGGTAGGCGCGTGCGAGCAGCGCGTTGTCGTACAGCATCTTCTCGAAGTGGGGCACGGTCCAGGAGGCGTCGACGGTGTACCGCGCGAAGCCGCCGCCGATCTGGTCGTTGATGCCCCCGCCGGCCATCGCCTTCAGCGTCGGGACCGTCATCGACGTGTCGCCGCGGCGCAGCAGGAACTCGATGACGGGCGCAGCCGGGAACTTCGGCGCCGCGCCCCAGCCGCCGTTCACCGGGTCGTGCTGGGCGCGCAGCGCGGCCACCGCGGCGTCGAGGCCGGCCGGGTCGAACGGGGAGGGCGCGGGC
>JAOPZU010000169.1 GCA_025963955.1 Solirubrobacterales bacterium | reverse complement strand
GCCGGCGTCGCGCTCGACGCCGACCGGCGGGAGGACTGGCTGCGCGGCCTCGGCGGCGTCGCCACGGCCTACGTCGCGAACACCGCGCTCAAGCAGGTCTTCCGCCGGCGGCGCCCGGTCTTCGCCGGCCTGCCCGCGCTCATCTCGACGCCCACCAGGCTCTCGTTCCCCAGCGCGCACGCCTCGTCCTCGTTCGCCGCCGCGGCGGCCTTCGCGCCGCTCGTCGGGCCGGCCGCCGTGCCGCTGCGCGTGGGGGCCGGGGCGATGGCGCTCTCGCGGGTCTACCTCGGGGTCCACTACCCCACCGACATCCTCGCCGGTGCCGCGCTCGGCACGGCCGTCGGCACGCTCTTCAAACCAAAGGCCGCCTGAACCATGCCCATGAAGGTCGGAATCGTCGGGATGCCCAACGCGGGCAAGTCCTCGCTGTTCAACGCGCTCACCAAGGCGGGCGCGGAGGCGGCGAACTACCCCTTCACCACCATCGAGCCGAACATCGCCGTGGTCCCGGTGGAGGACGAGCGGCTGACCACGGTCGCCACGATGATCGGCGCCAGCGACATCGTCGCCGACCACATCGACTTCCACGACATCGCGGGACTGGTGAAGGGTGCGCACGAGGGCGAGGGCCTCGGCAACAAGTTCCTGGCCAACATCCGCGAGACGGACGCCCTGGTCCATGTCGTGCGCGCCCACCACGACGACGGGATCATCCACCCGGACGGCTCCGTGGACCCGATCCGCGACATCGAGACGATCGAGACCGAGCTGATCTTCGCGGACCTCGAGCAGATCGAGAAGCGCATCTCCCGGGTCACCCGCGACGCCCGCGGCGGGGACAAGGCGGCGATCGCGGAGCAGAAGTGGCTCGAGGAGCTGACCGCGGTCCTGCAGACCGGCAAGCCCGCGCGGACCGTCCCCATGCCCGCCGACGTCGACCGCGCGCAGACCGTGCAGCTGCTGACCTCCAAGCCGGTCCTGTTCGTCGCGAACATCGACGAGGGCGAGGACGGGGTGCCGGAGGCGATCGCCGCCCACGCGAAGACCGAGGGCGCCGGCGTGGTCGCCGTCTCCTCGCGGCTGGAGGCCGAGCTCGGCGAGATGGAGGACGAGGAGGCCGCGATGATGCGGGAGGAGCTCGGCCTGGCCGAGTCAGGCCTGCAGCGCGTCGTCCGCGGGGCCTTCTCGCTGCTGGACCTGAACGCGTTCTTCACGATCGGGCAGGGCAAGCGGGCACAGTCCTGGCACCTGAAGAACGGCCTGACCGCCTGGCACGCCGCCGGGCAGATCCACTCGGACATCCAGCGCGGATTCGTCCGGGCCGAGGTGATCCCCTGGGACGCGCTCCTGGAGGCCGGCGGCTACAGCCAGGCCCGCGACCGCGGCACCCTCCGGCTGGAGGGGCGGGACTACGTGATGCAGGACGGCGACGTGATCACCGTGAAGTTCACGCCATAAACGGCCCAGGGGGCCGTTTACGGCCCGAAGATGGCCCAGGGGGCCATCTTCGAACGACGGCGGTGACTTCGGCCGAAGCGATGACTCCCGCCGAGCGATGACTTCGGTCGGTCCTCTCCGTCTGAGGGGCATGACCGAGACCACGCAGGCCACCAGCACCATCTCGAACATCGGCGTCGCCATGTTCACCGTCCGCGACCAGGACGCCGCGATCGCGTTCTACGTGGAGAAGCTCGGCTTCGAGCTGCGCGCGGACTCGCCCTTCGGCGAGAGTGGCGACATGCGCTGGGTCGAGGTGGCGCCGCCCGGTTCCCGCGCCCGCCTGGCGCTGAACCCGCCGATGTTCGACGAGCCGGGCGGCACGTCGATCGGCGTGGAGACCGGCGACGTCCTCGGCGAGCACGCTCGCCTGAGCGCCCTCGGCGTCGACGTCGACCCCGAGCCGATGCGCACTCCCGGCGCGCCGCTCATGTTCATGGTCCGCGATCCCGACGGCAACACGGTCGTCGTGGTGGAGGCGCCGCCGGAGGGCTGAGATAGGCTCGCCCCATGACCAGGCGGGGCACGACGGCGGCAGTGCTCGCGACGGCGGCGGTGGCGGGGCTCGGGCTCGGCGGCGGGGCCGCCGGCGCGCAGGCGCCGGAGAACTCGGGCACCCCCGCGACGGTGATCCTCGACGGCAGCGCGCAGAAGGCGCTGACCCGGGCGCGCGCCCGGTGGAAGGCCGCGCACGTGCGTGACTACCGCCTGCGGGTCGCCCTCGGCTGCTTCTGCCCGCCCGAGGCCACGACGCCGCGCACGATCACCGTCCACGGCGGGCTCCCGGTGAAGCCGCCAGCGAACCTGAGGGACGTCGCCTCCGTGCTCCGCCTGTTCCGCACGATCCAGCAGGCCATCGACGGCGAGGTCGCCGGCCTGAAGGTCACCTACGGCAAGCGCGGGATGCCGACGAGCATCGCCGTCGACGTGGACACCCACATCGCGGACGAGGAGCGGTCCTACGTCGTCGACCGCTTCCAGCGGCTGGGCTGAGCGGCCGCCGCGCCTCCGCTCAGCTCACCAGGCGCAGACCGCGAAGTCCTTCAGGAAGACGCCGTGAAGGTCCTCGCCGGCTTCGCCGCGCACGATCGGGTCGTACACGCGAGCGGCGCCGTCGACGAGGTCCAGCGGCGCGTGGAAGCCCTCGTCCGCCAGGCGCATCTTCGTCGTGTGCGGGCGCTCGTCGGTGATCCAGCCCGTGTCCACGCTGGTCATCAGGATGCCGTCGGTCTCGAGCATCTCGTGGGCGCTCGTCCGCGTGAGCATGTTCAGCGCCGCCTTGGCCATGTTCGTGTGCGGGTGGCCCGGGCCCTTGTAGCCCCGCCCGAACTGCCCCTCCATGGCCGAGACGTTGACGACGTACTTGCGGCGGGCGTCCGACGCGGCCAGCGCCGGGCGCAGCCGGCTGACGAGGATGAACGGCGCGGTCATGTTGCAGAGCTGGACCTCGAGCAGCTCGACCGGGTCGACCTCCTCCACGCGCTGGGTCCAGCTGTTGACCCGGACCTCGTCCGGCACGAGCCCACCTGCGTCGATCGCGACGCCGGGCCCGGGGACCCAGCCCTCGCCCGCGCCGGCCGAGCGGGCGGTCAGCGCCAGTGCGGTGACGTCCACGTCCACCGCGCCCGCGCGGTCCGCGGCGGTGAGCGTCACGGGCAGGGACGCGGGGTGCTCGGTGCGCGTCTGGCCGAGGACGAGCAGGTCGACGCCCGCGGCGGCCGAGCCCGCCTCCAGCGGCGCCGACTCCGCCGCCGAGAGCAGCGAGTAGGCGTCGGCGCTGCGCCGCACCGTCTGCGCGGCGTTGTTGATGAGGACGTCGAGCGGGCCGGCCTCGGCCACGCTGTCGGCCAGCGCGATGACCTGCGCCGGGTCGCGCAGGTCGATGCCCACGATCCGCAGGCGGTGCAGCCAGTCCGCGCTGTCCGGCATCGACGCGAAGCGCCGCGCCGCGTCGTTCGGGAAGCGCGTGGTGATCGTCGTGTGCGCGCCGTCCCGCAGCAGCCGCAGCGCGATGTACATCCCGATCTTCGCGCGGCCGCCCGTCAGCAGCGCACGGCGCCCGCGCAGGTCGACGTGGACGTGCCGGCGCTCGTGGTGCACGCGGGCGCAGTCCGGGCACAGCTGGTGGTAGAAGGCGTCGACCTCCGTGTACTGCCGCTTGCACACGTAACACGGCCGGGCCTTCAGCAGGGTGCCCGCGGTGCTGCCCGCCGCGGCGCCCACGAGGGGGATGCCAAGCGTCTCGTCGTCGATCCGGCCCGGCGCAGCGGTGGCCGTGGCCGCCATCACGGCGCGGTCGGCGGCCTGGATCGCCGCGCGGCGCTCGGCCCGCCGCCGCTCCTTCACCGTCTTGAACAGGCCGGCGGTCGCGCGCTGGACGGCGATCGTGTCCGGGTGGTCGACGGGGAGCTCGTCGAGCGCCGCGATGACGTCGAGCGCGTCCTGCAGGCGCGCGGGGTCGATCCCGGGGAGAGTGGGGGGCTGCTCGTCGGTCATCGGTAGACTGCAGAGGTTAGGCGGCGCGGGC
>JAOPZU010000395.1 GCA_025963955.1 Solirubrobacterales bacterium | reverse complement strand
GCGCCGGGCGCGGCGAGGGCGGTGCGCAGCGCCGCGTGGTGCCCGTGGGCGCGCTCGACGGGGTACTCCCCCGCCAGCTCGCGGGCGACGATGAAGGCCCAGTCGCTCGACTGCAGCGCCAGCAGCTCGCGGACGGCGCGCGGGTCGGCGGCGGGCCCGGCCGCCACGACGTCGAGCTCCGCTGCACGGGTGAGGAACGCGAGCTCGGCCACGGCCGGCGCGTCCCAGGTCGACAGGTCACGCGGCGTACCCCAGGTCGTGGTCGGCAGCCCGTCGATCGGGTCCGCGGGCACGAGCTCGCCCAGCGCGTCGTCGAGGTGCACGATCCGCAGATCCTGCTTCGCCGCCTCGTCGAGGACCGCCGCCAGCCACTCCACGCCCTCGTACCACCAGTGCCCGAGCAGCTCCGTGTCCAGCGCGCAGACCGACAGCCCGCCGCCGGCCACGCGCTCCTTCACGGTGGCGACGAAGTGCGCGGCGTCCGTCCGCGCGCGGGCGCTCGCCCGCACGCGGTCGTAGACGCTGCCGTCGACCGCCCACGGGTGGTGGTCGTGGGTCGTGCGGTGGTGGTAGTCGCGGTAGTCGCCGTGGGCGGGGTAGCCGCCGTCGGACCAGACGAGCTCCATGACCTGCCGGTCGATCGGGACCAGCAGCGGGCCGGCGGCCGTCCGGCGCGGCGTGAGGTGCCCGGGGGCGCCCGGCCCGCCGAGGACGTCGGTCAGGTCGACGCAGACCGCGTGGACGCCGGCCTCCTCCAGCAGCGGGTCGAGCCACGGGGCGTGCGCGCACTCGGGCAGCCAGAAGCCGCCTCTCCAGTCGCGCCCACCCCGCGCCTCCGCGAACCGCTCCCGGTGCCCGTCGATCCCGGCGCGCAGCTGCAGGCGGACGCCCGCCTCGGTGGCGACGAGCGGCAGGACCGCGTGCGTCGCGCTGCTCGTCCACGCCGCGTGCGGGGCCAGCGCCCGCACGAGACCCGCGGGATCCTCCGCGCACAGCGACTCGTAGCGCGTCAGGGCCCGCTCGTAGTCCTGCGCGGCCAGCTCGAGCGCGGCGGCGAGGTCCTCGTGGCCCGTCGCCCGTGAGCCGTCGACGTCGAGCCGGTGCGAGGCGCGGCGGACGTCCCGCAGGAACGCGGCGAAGCGCTCCCCGACCCCGGGGGCGCTCAGCTGGTCGACGAGGACGGGCGTCAGGCTCAGCGTGACGGCGCTGCCGCCCGGACCCTCGAGCACGTCGAGGAGCGGCAGGTAGGACATGGCGAGCGCCTCGAAGAGCCACTCCTCGCCGAACGGCCACGTGCCGAAGCCCTCCACGTACGGCATGTGGGAGTGCAGGACGACGGCCAGGGCGCCGGAAGCCTCGCCCCGCGGGCCCGCCGTCCCGCCGTCCTCGGGACTCACGGCCGGCAGACGGCGAGGAAGTCGAGCGCGCGGTCCAGATCGTCCGCGTCCGCCGGCCGAATGGCGAAGTCCGCCGTGGAGATCGCGGGCGTGAAGCGGTCGTAGAACGGCTTGGAGAAGCGGAGCGTCTTGTGGATCCGGTCCCAGCCGAGGTTCTCGATCGCGTACTGGTGGATCCCGAGCTTGCCCGCGTGGAAGAGGCCGTAGAGCTCGACGTGGGCGAAGTGCGCCTCGCAGAGCGCGCGGAACTCGTGCGCGCGGTACTCCTTGACGTGCCACGGGTTCTCCGACTTCTCGGCGCCCTCGGGCGCGAGCGTCAGCAGGTTCGGCGTCGTGACGAAGACCGCCGGCGCGGCGCTGGCGGCCGTCATCGCCTTGAAGTGCTCGAGGATCTCGTCCGGGTTGCGGACGTGCTCGATCGTCTGCAGGAAGACCACGGCGTCGGCGGGCTCGGCGAACGTCTCCACCAGGTCCCGCGCGAAGCGGACGTTGGGGCCGGTGTACCGCAGCCGCGCGTGCTCGTGGGCCTCCGGGTTGGCGTCCACCCCGACGACCCGCTTCGCGGTGCGCGCGAGGACGGCCGAGCCGTAGCCCTCGCCGCAGGCCATGTCCACCACGTCGAGCCCGCCGACGCGCGCGCGGATCCACTCGTAGACCACCAGGTGACGGCGGTACCAGTAGTTCTCGAGCGGGACGTCCGGCAGCGTGCGCTCCCCCGTCAGCGCCAGCGGCGGCACGCCGTCGGGCTGGTTCTCCTGCAGGTAGAGCGGCTGGGTCTCGGGCATCGGCGGGGAAGGGTAGTGGTCTACGCTTCCGCGCCATGGCTGCACCCGAGACCGCCGAAGAGATCCGCGACGTCAACACGCGCTACCACGACGGCGCGGCCGCCGGGTACGACAGCAAGTGGGGCATCGACTTCGGCGAGATCGGCCGCAAGCAGGTCCTGCAGAAGGTCCGCAAAGCGCTTGGGAAGGACCTCGGCGTCTTCGACCGCTCACTGGAGATCGGCGCCGGCACCGGCTACTTCACGTTGAACATGATGCAGGCCGGCGTCGTCCGCTCGGCCGTCTGCAGCGACATCTCCGCCGGCATGCTCCAGACGCTCGCGGGCAACGCGGAGCGCCTCGGCCTCGACGTCGAGACGCAGGTCGCCGACGCGGAGGCGCTGCCGTTCGAGGACGCGTCCTTCGACCTGGTCCTCGGGCACGCGGTCCTGCACCACCTGCCCGACCTCGACCAGGCCTTCCGCGAGTTCGCGCGGGTCCTCAAGCCGGGCGGCAAGCTCATGTTCGCGGGTGAGCCCTCGCGGGTCGGCGACCGGA
>JAOPZU010000166.1 GCA_025963955.1 Solirubrobacterales bacterium | reverse complement strand
GCCCGCGCCGCGGGCGGGCGGCAGGACCACCAGGACGACCGCACCGTGCGAGGCCAGCAACGCCGCGGCGAGCGTTGCTACCGGCACGAGCTCGGCGTCCGGCGTCGCGTCGAGCAGCACGGTCGGCCGCGTCGCGTCGCCCGGTGGCCGGTACAGCGTGGCCGCCAGACCGTCCTTCCAGCGGCGGACGAGCGTTCCTTCCGCCAGCAGCCGCCGGGTGACCGTGCGCGCGAGCGCGCGCCCGTCCGGGAGCTCGACGCGCAGCTCGATCTCCACCGGTCGCAGCGACACGAGCGCGGCGAGCTGCCCGGTGCTCGACTTCGCCGGGACCCAGCCCCCCGAGAGCGCCGCGGGCGTCGGCGCCAGCGCCCGCCAGACCCGAGTGTCGTCGTCGCGGTACTTCGCGCGCCAGACCGCGTCGGGCTGCTCCCCGGCCCCGCGCAGGCGAGCGCCGGCCAGGCCGTCGTCGAGCAGGCCGTCCGGGACGCACGAGAGCTGCAGGGCGGGATCGCTCACCCCGCCAGCGTCGCACGTCGCCAGCCCCCGCGGCCCCGTCGCCCGCGGCTCGCCATGCCCTTGTTCTGGTACGCCCGTACCGCATAGGGTCGCGACCATGCGCCGCCCGCGTTCCGCTGCCCGCTCGCTCCGCCGCCGCCGGTCCGGCGCCGTGGCCCTGTTCGTCGTCCTCCTTGCCGCCATGGGTGTCCCCGCGGCCCAGGCGCAGGACAAGCTCGGCCCCGACGCCCGCTACACCCTCGTGCACGGCTGCTACGCCCTGCGCTCCGAGGCGGCCGGGCGCTTCCTCGTCAAGACGGGCGACGGCTACGCGGCCAGCGCCGCCGACGCCGCCACCGCCGAGCCCTTCCGCCTGCAGGCCACGCGCCTGGGCTCCTACCTCCTCTTCGGCCGGGCGGGCGACTTCCTCGCCACGGGCGGCGGCAGCGCGGTCGTCGTCGCGAAGGACTCCGGACCCCCGGCCGACTTCGCCGTCGACCGGGCGCCGGACGCCACCGCCTTCACCCTCGTGAGCCTCGGCGGGAAGGCCCTCAGCACGGACGCGGCCGGCCGCGCCGTGACCACCGCACCGGCGACCGCGGGCCGCTTCACCTTCGTCCGGACGGACGGCTGCGCGACCTTCCCCGAGGCCGAGCTGAACGCGACGGGCACCCCGGCGGGCGGCCCGGTGCCGTACTCGCAGACCAAGGGCCTGATCGACGCCCACATGCACATGATGGCCTTCGAGTTCCTCGGCGGGGACATCCACTGCGGCAAGCCGTGGGACCCGTACGGCGTGACCCACGCGCTGCCCACCTGCAGCCGGGACAACCTCGTCAACCAGCAGGGCGAGATCGTCGTGGACAACTTCCTGGCCGGCAAGACGAACCCCGCCGAGCCGCAGGACCCGGTCGGCTGGCCGACGTTCAGGGACTGGCCGCAGCACGAGTCGCTGACGCACGAGCAGAGCTATTACCGCTGGCTCGAGCGCGCGTGGATGGGCGGCCTGCGCGTCTTCGTGAACCTGTTCGTCGAGAACAACGCGCTCTGCACGCTCTACCCCGTCAAGCACAACAGCTGCAACGAGATGACGAGCGTCCGCCTCCAGGCCAAGCGCCTGAAGCAGCTGGAGGACTACATCGACGCGCAGGAGGGCGGGCCGGGCAAGGGCTGGTTCCGGATCGTGAAGGACCCGTTCGAGGCGCGCCGCGTCATCAACGGCGGCAAGCTCGCGGTGGTCCCCGGCATCGAGGTGTCCAACCTCTTCGACTGCGGGCTGAAGGACGGCTCCCCCACGTGCGACCAGGCGCAGGTCGACCGCGGTCTGGCGGAGGCCTACGACCAGCTCGGCGTCCGCGACATGGAGCTCATCAACAAGTTCGACAACGGCTTCGGCGGCGTGGCGGGCGACGCGGGCACGACGGGCGTCATCGTCAACACCGGCAACAAGATCGAGACGGGCAGCTTCTGGGACCTGGAGACCTGCAAGGGCCCGGCCGAGGAGTCCGACCGCGAGCAGTACACCCTGCCCGGAACCGGCCGCGACGAGCTGCTCGGCTCCGCGATCGCGCTGCTCGCGCCGCACAGCGCGCTCCCCGTCTACCCGCCGGGCCCGCACTGCAACAAGCGCGGCCTGAGCGAGCTGGGACGGCACCTGGTGGCCGGGATGATGAAGCGGGGCATGATCATCGACCCCGACCACCTCAGCGTCATCGCGCGGCGCTCGCTGCTGGACGAGACGGGCGCGCAGGACTACCCCGGCCTGATCTCCAGCCACAGCTGGTCCACGAAGGACGCCTACCCGCGGATCTACCGCGCCGGCGGCCTGATCACCCCCTACGCCGGCAACACGACCTCGTTCCTGCAGGCCTGGAAGAACATCAAGCCCACCCGCGACAAGCGCTTCACGTTCGGCTTCGGCTACGGCGCGGACATGAACGGCTTCGGCGGCCAGGGCGGCCCGCGGAAGGGCCCGAACCCGGTGCAGTACCCGTTCAAGAGCCCGGACGGCTCGGTCACCTTCGAGCGCCAGCGGACCGGGCAGCGGACCTTCGACATCAACACGGACGGCGTCGCGCACTACGGCCTCTACCCCGACTGGATCCAGGACCTGCGCAACCTCGGCGGGCAGACGATCATCGACGACATGGCCCGCGGCCCGGAGGCCTACCTGCAGATGTGGGAGCGGGCCGTCGGCATCTCACCGGAGTTCAAGGTCCGCCGGGAGGCGCGCCTGCGCTTCGGCCCGTCCG
>JAOPZU010000158.1 GCA_025963955.1 Solirubrobacterales bacterium | reverse complement strand
GCCCGCGCCGGGACGCTCAGCGGTGCCACCGGGGCCGCCGACCTCGTCGCGAACGTGGACGCGCTGCGGGCCGTGCTGCACCGGGCGCTGCGCACCGGCGCGGACGCGGAGGTGGCTGCGGACACGGGGGACCGGCTGGCCCACGTCTGCTCCGTGGTCGCGGCGCTGGCCCTGGACGCCCTCGTGGTGCCCGTCCCCGGAACGCCGGTCGACCCGGCGCCGCCCTCGCGTCACAAGGACCCGGCGCAGGCCCCGGCCCCCGCCGGCGAGGCGCGGCCCCGCGGCCCGCTCGCGGTCGTGCCTGAGCCCGTCGTCCCGCCCGAGACGGCCGGCCGGCCGGTGACGGCGCAGGACCTGCGCCCGGACGCCCCGCACCTGACGGCACTGCGGGCCGCGATCGACGACCGCGCCCGGCACCCGGTGACGCTGCTGGCGATCGAGCTGGACGACCTGGAGCGCCAGTCGCACCTGGAGGGCGAGGCCGAGCTGGTGGCGGCCCTCGGGCCGGCCGAGGCGGCCCTGTCCGCGGCGGTCGGCGCGCAGGACGTCCTCGTGCGCGATGGCCCCGGCCGCTGGTGGGTTCTCGCGCCGCGTCAGGGCACGGACGCCGCGCGGCGCCTGGCGCAACGGCTCAGCGACGTCTTCGGGGCGTCGGCGCCGGTTCGGCACGACGTGCCGCTGCGCGCGTCGATCGGCGTGGCCGTCTTCCCGGACGACGGGTCCGACGCTGCGACGATCCTCGAGCACGCCGACCAGGGCGTCTTCACCGCGCGCGCCCTCGGCGTGCCCGTGGCCTGAGCGCCCTCAGGCGGCCGCTCAGCGGGTGGAAGCGGCCGCGGCCGCGGCCTTCGGCATCCGGAGGGCGCCGATCCTGACCGTGCTCGTGACGCCGAGCGCGTCGGCGGTGGCGCTGGTCAGGTCCCAGGTCGTGTCCTTACGGAACGGACCGCGGTCGATGACCGGCACCGTGATCGACCGGCCCTTGTAGTACAGGTCGACGAGCGTCCCGCACGGCAGCGCGCGGTGCGCGACGCCGAGCGTCGTCTTCCGCAGCGTCTGGCCGCAGGCCGTCTGCTGCCCGAAGAAGCCGGGACCGAAGTAGGTGGCGACGGACTGCCGGTAGACCGTCACCGGGGTGGTGCCCGTGCTCGGAACCGACGCCGCGCTCACGCCGGGCGTGGGCGAGGGCAGCGCGCGGATCGGGAAGCGACCGATGTGGTCGGTCTTCCACGTCGCGGTGAAGGCCCCGCCGTCCGTCGTGGTCGCGGTGGCCGTCGGCACCCAGTCGCCGTCCTTCTCCTGGCGCTGCACGATGACCTGGCGCCCAGGCTGGCCGTGGGCCATGGTGACCTGGACCCGGAGGGTGCGGCCGAGGATCACGGCCGTCTTCACGAACAGCGTGCCCGCGTCGCCGGCCGCGGGGGCCGCCGCCGTCGGGCTGCCGAAGGCGAGGCCGCCGTCAGCCGCGTGGGCGACCGGGGTGGAGCAGGCGAAGCACGCCGCGGCAGCGGCGCCGAAGCGCGCGAAGGTGGAGCTGGGCAAGTTCTGTAGGTCCTCGTTCGATGGCCTACGGGGTGAGCTGACGGGCTCGCGCAGAACGATCAGCGCTACGACTCGGTGAGTCGATTCGCCCCGGCGATCCAGGAGATGGATCGCGTTGGGTCCCCCGTCCCCTGTCGCCCGTGGCGAACAGGAGTTCGGCGTCTACTGTGCGAAATCCTACACGGCGGCCGGGGTCATGTCACACCGGCCGCCCGCGGGATCTAGGGACGCGGGATCCGCCCGAGGATCGTCTTGGCGACTCCGATGCCCAGCTGGGCGGCCTCGCCGACGGCCTGGACGGCCAGCCCCACGACGTCCTTGTCCTTCTCCTTCGGCTTCTCGCGCGCGGCGGAGGCGGCCGCGGGCGTGGCCACGGGCGGCGGCGCGAAGGGCGCCCCCGGCATCTCCGCGGGGACCGGGTGGTCGAGCGGCCGGGGAGCCGGGGCGAGCTTCGGCTTGGCGGCGGGCTTCGCCTTCACCGTGGGCCCGGGCTTCGTCTTCGCGGCGGGCTTCGGCTTCGGCTTCGCGACCGGTGCGGCCTTCGCCTTCGCGACCGGTGCGGCCTTCGGCTTCGCGGCGGCCTTCGCCTTCGCGACGGGCTTCGGCTTCGGCTTCGCGGCCGCAGGCGTCTTCTTCACCGGCACCGCGGCCGCACGCGTCTTCTTCACCGGCACCGCGGCCGCGGGCGGCACGGCCTTCGCCGGCGGAGCGGGCGCGGACGCCGGAGCGGCCGCGTCGGCCGGGGCGGGCCGCTTCGTGCTGCGGCGCTGAGGCCGGGTCTTGGGCAGCCCCGACATGACGTCGTCGCCGGAACCGGGCTTCTCTGGAGGGCTCACACGCCAATCATCGCAGCCCGCCTCAAGCCGGTCCGGGCGGCGGCCGACAGCAGGGAGGGCAAAGTTCTGCGGTCGCACTGAAACCGCGGAGCCCCAATGTCGTAGTAGGTGAGGTAGAGGTCGGCCAGGGGTGTTGCGCGCTTTGCCATCGCAAAGTCGAGCGACTACCATGGGCTGTCCGCTCGGGACGGGTACGGCGCCAGCACGGCGCGACTCGAATCCGACCGTCCTCGCTGTATCGCACCATGCCGGACCCGGGAGCCTCCGGGCCGGCGAACGAAACGGACGCCAATGTCAGTAGTGGAACTGCAGGAACTCGAAGAGATCAAGGGCCTCCTCAACCGAGGCACGCAGCTCGGCGTGCTCACCTTCGCGGAGATCGCGAAGGCCGTGTCCGAGCTGGACCTCGACGAGTCCGACATCGAGGAGCTGCACGGCTTCCTCGAGAAGTCCGAGATCGAGCTCGTCGAGGAGATCGATCCGGCGACCGCCGTCACCAAGACGGTCGAGCGCGCCCCGGACAAGCGTGGCCGTCGCAAGGCGAAGACCACGCTGGACCTGAAGCCGGACATGACCACCGACTCCCTTCAGCTGTTCCTGAAGGACATCGGCAAGGTCCGCCTGCTCACCGCCCAGGAGGAGGTCGACCTCGCCAAGCGCATCGAGCGCGGCGACCTCGACGCGAAGCAGAAGATGGTGGAGTCCAACCTCCGCCTCGTCGTCTCCATCGCGAAGAACTACCGCAACCAGGGCCTGCCGTTCCTCGACCTCATCCAGGAGGGGACGCTCGGCCTCGTCCGCGCCGCGGAGAAGTTCGACTACCGCAAGGGCTTCAAGTTCTCCACGTACGCGACCTGGTGGATCCGCCAGGCGATCGCGCGCGCCCTCGCCGACAAGGCGCGGACCATCCGCATCCCCGTCCACGTGGTCGAGAAGCTGAACAAGATCGGCCGCGCCGAGCGCAAGCTCGTCACGGAGCTGGGCCGCGAGCCCACCGCGGAGGAGATCGCCGACGTCACGGGCATCGATCCCGAGGAGGTCGACTCGATCAAGCGCTCCGCGCAGGCTCCGGTCTCCCTCGAGAAGCCGGTCGGCGACGAGGAGGAGAGCGAGTTCGGGCAGTTCATCGCCGACGAACGGGCGGAGTCCCCCTACGAGCGTGCCGCGGAGATCCTCACCAAGGAAGCCCTCCGCGAGGCGCTGGAGAACCTCTCCTACCGCGAGCGCCGCGTCCTTGAGCTCCGGTACGGGCTCGGCGGCGAGCATCCCCGCACCCTCGATGAGGTCGGCCGCACGTTCAACGTGACGCGCGAGCGCATCCGCCAGATCGAGAAACACACGCTCAAGAAGCTCGAGTCGCTGCCCGAGGCGCAGCGGCTGCGCGACGCCGTCTAGGCGCCGTCCACCAGATGCCGCCGGCCGCGCGTACCG
>JAOPZU010000155.1 GCA_025963955.1 Solirubrobacterales bacterium | reverse complement strand
CGGATCCAGTGACGACGGCCGCGGCGTGGCGACGGCGAGCTTCACACCGTGGCGGCGCACGCCCTTGCGCACGCGCAGGTCGAGGATCGGCATGTCGTCGACGAGCTCGGTGCCGAGGACGAGGACGGTGTGCGCGAACTCGATGTCCGCGACGGTCGCCTGCAGCGCCGGGTCCAGCAGCGACCACAGGTCGACGGGATCGACGCCCGCGGCGTCCAGGTGCTCGGAGCCGAGGACCTCGCGGAAGAGGCGCTGGAGGAGGAAGCCCTCCTCGTTCGTGGTGTCGCCGCCGACCAGGCCGCCGACGTTCGCGCCGGCCTTCTTCAGCAGCGAGGCCGCCTCGTCCAGGGCGCGCTCCCAGGAGACCGGGCGCAGCGTGCCGCCGTCGCGCAGCAGGGGCTGCGTGATGCGCTCGTCCACGTGGATCGACTGGTAGGCGAAGCGCCCGCGGTCGCAGAGCCAGCCGTCGTCCACCGCGTCGTTCTGCCGGGCGAGGACGCGCAGCACACGGTCGTCGCGCACGGTGAAGCTGACGTTGCACTGGGCGGGGCAGAGGGCGCACACCGAGCCGGAGCCCTCGATGTCCCACGGACGCGCGCGGAAGCGGTAGGGCCGGGAGGTGAGCGCGCCGACCGGGCACAGCTCGATGATGTTGCCGCTGAACGGCGCGACGTACGGGTGCCCGTCGAAGGTGCCGACGAACGTGGCCGCGCCTCGCTCATGGAGGATCAGCTGGTAGTCCTCCGACAGCTCCTGCGAGAAGCGCACGCAGCGGTAGCAGAGGATGCAGCGTTCGCGGTCGATCGCGATCAGCGGCGAGAGCTCGAGCGGCTTCTGGAAGTGGCGCTTGGGCTCGATGAAGCGGGTCTGGCCGCCGCCCCAGCCGAAGGTGATGTCCTGCAGCGGGCACTCGCCGCCCTTGTCGCAGACAGGGCAGTCGAGCGGGTGGTTGATGAGCAGGAACTCGACGACGGCCTTCTGGGCCTCGCGCACGCGGTCGGTCTGCGTGTTGACAACCATCCCGTCCTTGACGGGCGTGGAGCAGCCCGTCTGCAGCTTCGGGATGCCCTCGATCTCGACGAGGCACATGCGGCAGGCGCCGACGGGCGCGCCGAGCTTCGGCTCGTAGCAGAAGACCGGGATCTCGACGTCGCCGAGCTTCGCGGCGTCGACGAGCATCGCGTTCTCGGGCGCCTGGACCTCGCGGCCGTCGATCGTGAAGGTGATCGTCTTCGGTTCGGGGCGGGGCACTACGCGGCCTGCGGGATCGTGATGGTGGTCGAGTCCGTGTCGATGTCGAGGCCGGCGAGCAGCTCGCGCTCGGCCTGCAGCCGGGCGGTCTCGATGTACTCCTCGAACTCCCCCCGGAACTTCTTCACCATCGACCCGATCGGCATCGCCATCGCGTCACCGAGGACGCAGAGGCAGTGGCCGATGATGTTCTCGCAGACGGAGGCCATCAGGTCGAGGTCCATCGGGGTGGCCTCGCCGCTCTTGATGCGCTCGAGCATCTTCACGGTCCAGTTCGTGCCCTCGCGGCAGGGCGTGCACTTGCCGCAGGACTCGTGGCGGTAGAACTGCGCCGTCTTCAGGGCGACGTCGACCACGGACGTCTGGTCGTCGACGACGATGATCGCGCCCGAGCCGAGCATCGTGCCGGCCTTCGCCATCGAGTCGAAGTCGTAGGAGATGTCCAGGTCCTCGCCCGTGAGGACCGGGGAGGACGAGCCGCCCGGGAACCACATCTTCACGCTGCGACCCTCGCCGGGGCCGCCGGCCAGGCCGTAGATGATGTCCCGCGAGGACATGCCGAGCTCGATCTCGTAGTTGCCCGGCTTCTGGACGTGGCCGGAGATCGAGATGAGCTTCGTGCCCGTCGAGTTCTGGACGCCGATCTTCGCGTAGTTCTCCGCGCCCATCTCGATGATGTGGGGGAGGGTCGCGAGCGTCTCGACGTTGTTGATCAGGGTCGGGCCCTGGTAGAGGCCCTGGTTCGCGGGGAACGGCGGCTTCAGGCGCGGGTTGCCGCGCTTGCCCTCCAGCGAGTCGAGCAGGCCGGTCTCCTCGCCGCAGATGTAGGCGCCCGCGCCGCGGTGCACCCACAGCGACAGGGAGGTGTCCGTGCCGAGCAGGCGGTCGCCGAGCAGCCCGGCGGCCTTGGCCTCCTCGATGGCGGCCTCGAGGATCTGCGCCTGCTGCACGTACTCGCCGCGGATGTAGATGAACGCGCGGTTGGCCCCCGCCGCGTAGGCCGCGATGATCATGCCCTCGATGAGCATGTGTGGGCACTTCTGCATGAGCTCGCGGTCCTTGAAGGTGCCGGGCTCGGACTCGTCCGCGTTGCAGACCAGGTACTTGTCCATCTGCCCCTTGGGCAGGAAGGACGCCTTCGTGCCCATGGAGAAGCCGGCGCCGCCGCGGCCACGCAGTCCGGAGGCCTTCAGCTCGTCGACGAGGACGTCCCGCGGCATCGAGAGCGCCTTGCGCAGGCGATCGCCGTAGCCACCGCGGGCGCGGTAGACGTCGAGCGTCGCGAGGCCGGGCTCGTCGATGTTCTTGAAGAGGATCGTCTGGGTCATGGCGTGGGGACGGCGGTCGCGGGAGGAACTACTCGGGAGCCGCGGCGCCAGGGTCCTGGCACGGGCGGCGGATGAGCTGCTTGGCCGGCAGCGGGTCCTCGCCCGCGCGGATCTGCCGCGCGAGCTCGGGGATCTCGGCCTCGTCGACCGGGCCGACGTAGACGCCCTCGACGGAGACCATCGGGGCGATGTCGCAGGCGCCGAGGCACTCGAAGCCGCGCAGGTTGACGTCGTCCGCGCCGGCGAGCTCGTGCTGGAGCTCGGCGAGCAGGTTGTCGGCCCCGCGCAGGGAGCAGGAGATGTTCGTGCACACGTACACCGGGCGGTGGCCGACGGGGCGCGTCTCGAGCTGGTCGTAGAAGCCGGCGACCGAGGCGAGGTAGCCCGGAGTCAGCCGCATGACGCACGCGACCTGCTCGACGGCCTCGGGGGAGCACCAGCCGTGGCGCTCCTGCGCGGCCCGCAGCGCCGGGATCGCGGCCGAGCGCGAGTCCGGGTAGCGCGACATGAAGTCCTCGATCTCCGCCCGCAGATCCGCGGGGACCTCCACGACGGCGGGGTCGGGGACGCCGGCCGGGTCCTTCGTCAGGTCCGCGGCGTCGTCCCAGCCCGGGACGCGGGAGCCGTGCTGGAAGCGCGGGACCGCCTGCAGCCCCTTGCCGGTGAGGTGGCCGGTGGAGCTCATCGGTCGATCCCTCCGAGGACGGGGTCCATCATGGCGAGGGTCGCGATGAGGTCGGCGATGTACGCGTCCTGGCACATGGCGGCGGTCGCCTGCAGGTTCACGAACGACGGGTCCCGCATGTGCACGCGGGCGGGCTTGGACGAGCCGTCGGACCGCACGAAGCAGCCGAGCTCGCCGCGCGGGCCCTCGATGGGGAAGTACGCCTCGCCCTCGGGCACCCGGAAGCCCTCGGTGACGAGCTTGAAGTGGTGGATCAGCGCCTCCATCGACGTTGCCAGCTCGTGCCGCGGGGGCAGCGCGATCTTGCGGTCGTCGGTGATGTGCGGCCCCTCGGGCAGGCCCTCGAGGGCCTGGAGGATGATCGCCGAGGACTCCTTCATCTCCTGCATGCGCACGGCGAAGCGGTCGTAGTTGTCGCCGCTGGTGCCGACCGGGATCTTGAAGTCGAAGTCCTCGTAGGAGCAGTAGGGCATCGCCTTGCGCAGGTCCCACGGGTTGCCTGACGCGCGCAGCAGCGGGCCGGTCACGCCGAGCTCCAGCAGGACGTCCTCGCCGAGCGGGCAGACGCCGCGCAGGCGCTGCAGCAGGATCTCGTTCTTGTTCAGCAGCGCGCCGTACTGGTCCACGCGGCCAGGCATCTTCTGGGCGAAGTCCTTGGCCTTCGCGGCCCAGCCCGCCGGGATGTCCTCCATGACGCCGCCGACCTGGAAGTAGCGCGTGTGCATGCGCTGGCCCGTGGAGTACTCGAAGAGGTCGAGGATGGCCTCGCGCTCGCGGAAGCAGTACCAGAACATCGACATGGCGCCGAGGTCCAGCGCGCTCGTCCCGAGCCACACCAGGTGGCTCATGATGCGGTTGAGCTCCATGTGGATGACGCGCAGGTACTGGGCCCGCTTCGGGACCTCGGTCTCCGTCAGCGTCTCCACCGCGCCGCAGAACGTGTAGGCGTTGAAGAAGTAGGCCAGGTAGTCCATCCGCTCCACGACGGGGATGGCCTTCCAGTACGCCTTCTGCTCGGCGGTCTTCTCGATGCCCGTGTGGACGTAGCCGATGATCGGCTTGATGTCGCGGACGATCTCGCCGTCGAGCGTGACGAGCAGGCGCAGCACGCCGTGGGTCGCAGGGTGGTGCGGCCCCATGTTCAGCGTCAGCAGCTCGTGGGTGGCGCCGTCGCCGGGGAGGTGCTGCTCCATCGAGGAGAGGTCGATGCTCTCCTCCATCTGCCGGTAGGCGCTCTTGGCGCCGACCGACCCGAAGTGCTTGTCGACGGTGCTCATGCGAATTCACCCTGGCGCGTGTAGTCGCCGCGCTCGTCGTCCTTCGTGAAGAGGACCGGCTCACCGCCGATGGGGAAGTCCCGGCGCTGCGGGAAGCCCTCGTAGTCCTCCGGCATCAGGATCCGGCGCGGGTCGGGATGCCCCGGGAAGACGACGCCGAACATGTCGTAGACCTCGCGCTCCTGGTGGTTCGCGGTCGGCCAGTCGGGCGTGACGGAGGGCACCACGGCGGCGTCCAGCGGGACCCGCACCTTGACGCGCACGCGGTCAAGCGCGGTCCGGTCGAGCAGTTCGTAGAGCACGCCGAAGCGCGGCTCCTCCGGGTAGTAGTCCACGCCCATGACGCCCATCAGGTCGCGGTAGCCCTGGCCCTTGAGCACCTGGAGGACCTCGCGAATCGGCTCCGCGGTGGTCAGGAGGGTGGCCTGCCCGCGGAAGTGGACGGTGCCCAGCACGCTGCCCGGGACCGCGTCGCCTACGGACTGCGCGAGCAGCTCGAGCCCGGTCTGGTCAGGCACGCGGAGCCTCCGGGAGCTGCATGGCGACGGCGTCGTCCTCGGTACGCGCCTCGGCCAGCAGGCGCTCGCCCTCGTCCGGCATGACCTCGATGGTCTCGCCGGCGCCGTAGCGCTCCCGCCAGCTCATGGCCGGATCCAGCTGGATCTGCTGACGCAGCTTGAGGATCCCGTGCATCAGGGCCTCGGGACGCGGGGGGCACCCCGGCACGTGGATGTCGACGGGCATGAACTTGTCGGCCGGTACGAGCGCGTAGTTGTTGAAGACGCCCATCGAGGAGGAGCAGGCCCCCATGGCGATGGAGTACTTCGGCTCCAGCATCTGGTCGTAGATGCGGCGGACGACGGGCGCCATCTTGATCGAGATGCGCCCGGAGAGGATGAGCAGGTCGGCCTGGCGCGGGGACGCGCGGAAGGCCTCGAACCCGAAGCGGGCGACGTCGACGCGGGCGGCGACGATCGACATCATCTCGATGGCGCAGCAGGCCAGGCCGAAGGTGGCCGGGAACATCGCGTTGCCGCGGGCCCAGGCGACGGCCTTGTCGAGCGTCGTGGTGATGATCTTCGACTGGACGTACTCCTCCAGCTCCTCGTCGCTGAGGTCGCCGCGCAACAGGTCGCGCGAGCGCCGCTGCTGGATGCGGAAGTCGTCCCCGTCCGCGGGCTTGTTCAGCTGGGTCCGGATTACCTCCATTCGAGTGCTCCCCTGCGCCAGACGTAGATGAAGGCCACGAACAGCAGTACGACGAACACGACGATCTCGATGAGGGCGAAGGACCCGTAGGCGCGCAGGTTCATTGCCACCGGGTAGAGGAACAGCACCTCGATGTCGAACAGGATGAAGAGCATCGCGATCAGGTAGAAGCTGATCCCGAACCGGAAGCGCGACTGGATCTCCGACGGGATCCCGCACTCGTACGGGTCGTTCTTGCTCTGGATCCGCTTCTTCTTGACGCCGACGAGGGAGTTGAGGACGGAGAAGAGGGCTCCGACGCTCCCGCCGAGGACGAGGAAGACGATCGCTGGGAGGTATCCACGCAGCATGCCCGATCGTTCTATCACGTCCTTGTGACTGCTTGCTACTAAGTGGCGATCGGCGCTTTAGACAGGGCCTGACGCCGTCCGCATGAGCGTTCTCTCATCGCGCCAGGACCCGCACCAACGGGGGTGAAAGGCTGTCACGACGCCGACAGCCGGTCCCGGCGCACCTCCTCCGCCGAGGTCTGCGTACCCTGGCCGCTGTGCCGTCCGCGCTGACCGTCACCAACCTGCGCAAGTCCTTCGGTGCGGTTCACGCCGTCGCCGGCCTGGACCTCGAGGTCCCGCAGGGGACGTGCGTCGGACTGCTCGGTCCGAACGGCGCCGGGAAGTCGACGACGATGCGGATGCTCACCGGCCAGACCCGCGCGGACGCCGGGACGATCACCGCGCTCGGATGGCAGCTGCCGCGGGAGTCGAAGCAGGCCCGCGCGCAGATGGGCGTGGTCCCCCAGCTCGACAACCTCGACGTGACCCTCAGCGCCCGGGACAACCTGCGCATCTTCGCGCGCCTGTACCGGGTGCCCGCCGGGGAGCGCGACGCCGCGGTCGCGCGCGGTCTGGAGATCGCCCGCCTGAGCGACCGCGGGGAGGCGCTGGTCGGCGCGCTGTCCGGTGGCATGCGGCGCCGGCTGCTCATCGCGCGGGCGTTGCTGCACGGGCCGCGGCTGCTGCTGCTCGACGAGCCGACGGTCGGCCTGGACCCGCAGGTCCGGCAGGAGCTGTGGGCGATGATCTCCGGCCTGCGGACCGAGGGCACGTCGATCCTCATGACGACCCACTACATCGAGGAAGCCGAGCGGCTGGCGGACTCGGTCACCATCGTGGCGGCCGGGACGGCGGTCGACGCCGGACCCCCGGCGGAGCTCGTCGCGCGTCACGCGGGCGTCGAGGTCCGCGAGATCTACGGGCCGCCCGCCCGGCTCGGGGAGATCGAGGCGCAGGCCCAGGCGGCGGGCTTCGCGACCCGGCGCACCGGCACCTCGATCGCCGTCCTCGGCGCCGAGGGCGCCGGCGACCGGCTGCCGGCGGGGGAGGTCCGGGCCGCCCGCCTGGAGGACGTCTTCGTGAAGCTCACGGGAGAGGAGGTCGTATGACCGTCGCGCCGTCGGAGGCCGCGAGCCGCGGGGACGAGTCCCCCGGGCGAGACCCCGCCCGCGACCCGAGCCCCGAGGGCGAGCGGCTGCGCCGCATCGAGTGGGACGCCATCACCGGCGTGATGATGCGGGAGATCATCAACTTCCGGGCCGCGTGGAAGCAGAACGCGTTCGCCTCCACCGTGCAGCCCGTGGTCTACCTGCTGGCCTTCGGGCTCGGGTTCGGCCAGCTCGTGGACAAGGTCGACGGCCACGACTACATCGACTACGTCTCCACGGGAACGGTCGCGACGGCCGTCCTCTTCGCGACCGCCTTCAGCGCGATGTTCGGCTCGTTCGTCAAGCGCGAGTTCCAGCGGACCTACGACGCGATCCTCTCCACGCCCGTCGACGTGGAGGAGCTCGTCACCGCCGAGGTCCTGTGGCTCGCGGTCCGCGGCGGCCTGTTCGGGTCCTTCCCCGTGGTCGTGGGCATCTGCTTCGGCCTGGACCCGGCGTGGACGACGGTCTTCGTCCCGCTCGTGGCGATGCTGACCGGGTTCGGCTTCGCCGCGTCCGGCACCCTGATCAGCGCGGTCGTGCGGTCGATCGACGACTTCTCCTACGTCACGAGCGCGCTGTTCACGCCGCTGTTCCTCGTCGCCGGCACGTTCTTCCCGCTCACCGGCCTGCCGCTGTCGCTGCGGATCGCGGCCGAGCTGAACCCGCTGCACCACTGCGTCGAGCTCGTCCGGGACTGCACCTTCGGGGACCTGGACCCGACCGACCTGGCGCGGGTGGGCGCGCTGCTGCTGTTCGCGGCGCTGATGTGGTGGGGCGCCGTGAACCGGACGCGCAAGCGGTTGATCGCGTGATCGGCGCGGCGAAGGACGTCGCCGTGGGGGCAGCCGTGGTGAACCTGCTGGTCGCCGCCTGGGGCGGCTGGCTCTGGTACCGGGTGGTCGACACCGGTCCGGCGGTCTGGCGGGCGATCCGGGCAGGGCAGGCCTTCATCGTGCTGCACGCGGTCCTGGCGGGCGTGCTCTACCTGGCGGGCATGGACGTGCAGGACGAGCTCTACGTCCTCTACGTCGGGCTGCCGATCGCCGTGTCGTTCGTGGCGGAGCAGCTGCGGGCGCTCGCGGCGGAGACCGTGCTCGACGCCCGCGGGCTGGAGAACGCCGCGGCCGTGGGCGAGCTCGACCCGGCCGGGCAGCGGTCCGTCGTGCTGGCGATCGTCCGCCGGGAGCTCGGCGTGATGGCGGCGGGCTGTGCGGTGGCCGCGTTCCTGCTGCTGCGGGCCGCGGCCACGCTGTAGGC
>JAOPZU010000104.1 GCA_025963955.1 Solirubrobacterales bacterium | reverse complement strand
CCGATGTAGCGGACGGTCACCTCGCGGCCACCGCCGGCCGGGTCGGTCACGTGGATCGTGTCCCCGTCGACCACCCGGACCACGCGCACGGCCGTGACGCCCGCGCCGGCCGGCCCACCCGGCCCCGCCAGGGCGTCCCGCGCTCGCTCCCGCACGAGCAGCACCCCCGCGAGCACGACGGCGGCGAGCAGGGCGAGACGGAGGAGGGCGGCCTGAATGCGCATCGAGCCGCCCATGAAACAGCGACGCTGGGCCCACGGGGCCCGGCGTCACACGACGACTGGTACCACGGCACGAAGCCGTGGCGAACGGCTACGCGATGGTCACGGCCTCGTTCAGGTAGACGTCCTGGATCGCGTTGAGGAGGCCGATGCCCTCGTCCATCGGGCGCTGGAACGCCTTGCGGCCGGAGATCAGGCCGGTGCCGCCCGCGCGCTTGTTGATGACGGCGGTCTTCACGGCCTCGGTGAGGTCCGTCTCGCCGGCCGACGCGCCTCCCGAGTTGATGAGCCCGGCGCGGCCGTTGTAGCAGTTGAGCAGCTGGTACCGGGTCAGGTCGATCGGGTGGTCCGTCGTCAGCTTGTCGTACACCAGCGGGTGCGTCTTGCCGACCTTGATCGCGTTGAAGCCGCCGTTGTTCTCCGGCAGCTTCTGCTTGATGATGTCGGCCTGGATCGTGACGCCGAGGTGGTTGGCCTGACCCGTGAGGTCTGCGGCGGTGTGGTAGTCCACGCCGTCCACCTTGAAGGCCGAGTTGCGCAGGTAGCACCACAGCACGGTGGCCAGGCCGAGGCGGTGGGCCTCCTCGAACGCCGCGGCGATCTCGACGATCTGCCGGTCCGACTCGGGCGAGCCGAAGTAGATCGTCGCGCCGACCGCCACCGCGCCGAGGTCGTACGCGCGCTGGACCGAGGAGAACCGGATCTGGTCGTAGGTCTCCGGGAGCGACAGCGACTCGTTGTGGTTCAGCTTCACGATGAACGGGATCTTGTGCGCGTACTTGCGGGAGACCGCGCCGAGCACGCCGACGGTCGAGGCGACCGCGTTGCAGCCGCCCTCCAGAGCGAGCTTCACGATGTTCGCCGGGTCGAAGTAGATGGGGTTCGGCGCGAACGACGCGGCGCCGGAGTGCTCGATGCCCTGGTCGACCGGGAGGATCGAGACGTAGCCCGTGCCCGCGAGGCGACCGTTGTCGCGCAGGGCCGCGAGGTTGCGCAGCACCTGCGGCGAGCGGTCCGAGTCGACCCAGACGCGGTCGATGAAGTCGGGTCCGGGGAGGTGCAGATCAGACGCGGCGACCGTGGTGCACTCGTGCTCCAACAGGCTGGCCGCGTCGGCGCCGAGGAGTTCCTCGAGGCGCGAGCTGGTCATCTCGGCTGTGGTCATACGTGGACGATACCGGGGCGGACCGTGCAGCGAAGGGCGGACCTGGGCATATCCTGCGGCGCAATGGACCACGCCTTCACCGCCGGCCGCGACCCTTTCACGATCGGCATCGAGGAGGAGCTGATGATCGTCGACGCGGAGACCCTCGACCTGCGGAACGCCATCGACTCGCTGCTGGAGGAGGCCTCGGACGGCGAGATCAAGCCGGAGCTCATGGAGTCGGTTCTCGAGATCGCGACGCATCCGGCGCGGAACACGGCGGAGGCCGGCGACCAGCTGCGCGCGCTGCGCGCGCAGGTGCGGGACACCGCGGCGGCGCGCGGCCTGCTGATCGGGTCGGCGGGGACGCATCCCTTCGCGCTGTGGGAGGACCAGCGCATCGTCGCCAAGCCGCGCTACCAGGACCTCATCGAGGCGCTCCGCTTCGTCGCGCGGCAGGAGCTCATCTTCGGTCTCCACGTCCACGTCGCCGTCGACGACCCGGACAAGGCGATCCACGTCGCCAACGGCATGCGTGTCCACCTGCCGATCCTGCAGGCGCTCAGCGCCAACTCCCCGTTCTGGCGGGGCGACCGGACCGGCCTGATGTCCACGCGCACGCCGATCTTCCGCGCCTTCCCGCGCGTGGGGATCCCGCCGCGCTACGAGGACTGGGAGCACTACTGCTCCGAGATCGACTTTATGGTCCGTTGCGGGGTGATGGAGGACTACACCTACCTCTGGTACGACGTGCGGCCGCATCCGCGATTCGGGACGGTCGAGATCCGTGCCTGCGACGCGCAGACGCGCGTGGAGCACACGCTCGCCCTCAGCGCCCTCATCCAGGCGATGGTCAAGGAGCTCAGCGACCACTACGACGCGGACCGGCGGCTCGCCGACGTGCAGTGGCAGATGCTGGACGAGAACAAGTGGCTCGCCGCGCGCCACGGGATGGACGGCGAGCTCGTCGACCTGCCCGTCGCGGAGAAGGTCGCGACGAAGACCCTCGCGCGCCGCCTGCGTGACCGCCTGCGCGAGCACGCCCAGGACCTGGGGTCGGCGGCCGAGTTCGAGGGGCTGAGCGACCTCATCGAGCGCGGGAACGGCGCCAAGCGCCAGATCGTCGTCTTCGAGGCGAACAAGGACCTCAAGGAGGTCATGTCCGAGGTCGTCGCCGCGACGGCGCCCGCCTGAGAACGACGACGGCCGCCGAGACCCGATGGGCGCCACACAGGGTGGCGCGCGTCAGGTCTCGGCGGCCGGAACGCCGAAGGCCTACGGGACTAGCGGCTGCTGGACGAGCGCGAGCCGCCTGAGCGGGACCCGCCGGAGCGCGAGCCGCCCGAGGACGAGCCGCCGCCGTAGCTGCCGCCGCGGTACCCGGTGGGCGCCGCGGTGTTGTTGCGCTCGGACGGGCCGGTGTGGCCCTTGCCGGAGCGGGACTTCGGACGCGAGCCGGCTGCGCCGCCACCGCCGCCGCCGCGGGAACCGGACCTTGACGGGCCGCCGTGT
>JAOPZU010000072.1 GCA_025963955.1 Solirubrobacterales bacterium | reverse complement strand
GTGCCGAGCTCGCTCACGAGGTCCTCGACCGTCGACGCCGCGTCGACGATCACCCGGTGCGAGCGGCGCGCCGCCGCTGGCACGAGCACGCGCATCACGAGCCCGCGCAGGCCGAAGTGGGCGTCCGGCACCTTGACGTAGTTGAGGTCGTGGATGGTCGTGACGCGGCGGAAGGCGCCGCGCAGCGGCGCGGTCGAGGCCAGCGAGTGGACGACCTCGCAGCCGGCGCGCGCGGCGAGCGGCGGCAGCAGCACCTGCTCCCCGCGTACCCACTCCAGGCGGTTCGTCGCGTCGACGGGGACGACCTCCACGTCGACGCCCCAGCGGGCGACCTCCTCGGCGCCCGCGCGACCCACGAAGGCGGTCAGCCGCAGGTCGGCGGGCGCGCTGCGCCCCAGCTCGGTGATGACCTCACGGGCGGCGATCTCCATGCCGCCGGTCTCGCCGGGCACGAGGAAGACGAGGTTCAGGCCGACGTGCACGGCGCCGCCTCAGGCCCAGATGTCGCGGACGCCGCGGTACGCGCGGCGGCTCCGCGCCAGGTAGTGGCGCCCGTGGTCCCGGTCGGCGATCGCGCGCTCGTAGACCTCGAGCGTGGCCTCGGCGGTCGCACGCCACGGGAAGGCCGCGACGCGCAGCCGGCCCCGCTCGACGCAGCGCTCGCGCAGCGCCGCGTCCCCGAGCAGCGCGTCGACGCAGCGGGCGATGTCCCCGGGGTCGTGCGGGTCGAACAGCAGAGCCGCGTCCCCCGCGACCTCGGGCAGCGACGAGCAGTTGGAGGTCGCGACGGCCACGTCCCGGGCCATCGCCTCGAGCACCGGCAGGCCGAAGCCCTCCTCGAAGCTCGGCAGCACGAAGCACGACGCCAGCCGATAGAGGCCCTCGAGGTCCTCGGCGGTCAGCCACGACGGGAGCACGAGCCGGTCGCCGAGGCCGAGCGCGTCCGCCTCCGCCCGGAGCTCGTCCTCGTGCGGCGTGCTCGCCCCGGGCAGCACGAGCACCGCGCCCGTCGCCGCGACCCGGGCCATCGCGCGGACGAGGCCCAGCAGGTTCTTGTGCTCGCGCTTCTGGGCCACGCACAGCACGACCGGGACGTCCGGGGCGATCCCGAGTCGGGCGCGCAGCGTGGCGCCGTCCGTGAAGGCGCTCGCCGCCGCCGGCGCCGGGTCCACCCCGAGGTGCGTGACGTCGACCCGCCCCGGATCTAGGCCGATGGTCTGAACCAGGTCGGCCTTCGCCGCGTGCGAGATCGCGATCGTGCGGTCCGCCAGGTGCGCGCTCGGCGGCGTGACGAGCTTCATCCCGACCGTCGCCCGGCGCTCCATCGTGTGCGGGTACCGGACCCAGATGAGGTCGAGGACGGTGACGACGGACGCCACCCGCGGCGAGAACAGCGGCGTGATGTTCGCCAGGCCGTGGACGACGTCGCAGCCGCGGCGGGCGGCGAGCAGGGGGATCGCGCCCCACTGCGCGCCCATCGTCGCGACGAAGGCGCCGGGCGGTCCGTGGGTCACCGGAACCGGGAAGGACACCCACTCGACCTCGCCGCCCCAGTCGCGGGCGACGTACTCCGCGGGCACCTCGTTTGACGTGAACGCCGTGATCCGCGTGTCCGGGGCGGCCGCGAGGATGCCGCGGAGCAGCTCCTGCGCGTAGGTCCCGGCCCCGCCGGAGCGCTCGACGAGGTAGAAGAGGTTGAGCGCGAGGTGGAGGGGACGCGGCGCCATGTCA
Organism: Solirubrobacterales bacterium; assembly: GCA_025963955.1. Lineage (GTDB taxonomy): Bacteria > Actinomycetota > Thermoleophilia > Solirubrobacterales > Solirubrobacteraceae > Paraconexibacter. The sequence goes on along the minus strand of JAOPZU010000072.1, from coordinate 5,530 downwards.
GCGGCGAGGCTACCGGCCGTCGGGCCACGGCCCGCTTTAGAGTCGCCGCCATGCGCTCCCCGCTCAAGCACCCGTGGATCGAGGCCGCGGTGGCCCGTGCGCTCCGCGCCCGCCTGACGAGCACGCCAGTCCGGTTCTTCGTCCGCGACACCCAGGGGAGGGGCGTCCACGGCTACACCGTGCGGCAGACCGGGCGCCGGCTGCTGCTCGAGCACGGGACGCCGGACATCGCGGCCTTCGACCAGGCCTACTACTCCCGGCAGTTCGAGCCGACCCCCGAGGCCGCGGCCGCCCTCCGCGCCATCGGGCGCCCGCTCGCCGCCCTCGACCTCGGCGCGAACGTCGGCATGTTCAGCGTCTGGCTCGCCTCAACCTTTCCGGTCGCCCGCCTGACCGCGGTCGAGCCGCTGCCGCGGAACGTCGCGGCGCTGCGGGCGAACCTCGCCTCCGCCCTGCCGGAGCTCGAGACCGAGGTCCTGGCCGCGGCCGCCAGCACCGCCGACGGCGAGCTCAGCTTCGGCGGGGGCGACTTCACGACGGGCCGCATCGGCGGCGGCGACGGCGGGCTCGTGGTCGCCGCCCGCGACGTCTTCGGCCTGCTCGACGGGGTCGACCTGCTGAAGATCGACATCGAGGGCGCCGAGTGGGACCTCGCCGCGGACCCGCGCTTCGCGCAGCTCACGGTCCCCGTCGTCATGTTCGAGCACCATCCCCACGGCGCTCCCGGGGACCCGGCGCAGGCCGCGGAGGACGCGCTCGTCGGGGCCGGCTACGCCGTCTCGCGGGCCGAGGCGCACCCGGACGGCACCGGCGTGGTGTGGGGCGTCAGGCCGGCCGTCGGCGGGAGCGGATGAGCGTCGTGAGCTCGGGCGGCACCGCGCGCAGAGCGATGAGCGCGGCGACGTAGACCACCAGGGCGACGGCGGTCGCGATCACGGCGGCCAGGCCCACTGTCTCGGTGGTCAGGAACCCGGCCGCGATGGCCAGGCCTCCCGCGACGAGCACCCGAATGGTGAGCCGCAGGTCGATCCCGAGCGAGACCCCGGCCCCGCGGATGCACTGCGCCAGCCCGGCGGCGAAGACGACCTCGGCGATCGCCGTCCCGACCGCCGCGCCCTGCGCGCCGCTCGTGGACGCGAGCACGCTGACGAGCGTCGCTGACACGGCCAGCGCGAGGAGGCTGGCGATGAGGATCGACCGGTGCAGGCGCAGGCTGAGCGCCGCGTAGCCCCAGGTCGCGCCGGCGAAGGAGGCGACGAGGCCGGCCCCGTGGATGCGCAGCACGTGCTCCGCCGGAACGAACTCGGGGCCGGCGACGACCTGGATGACGAACGGGGCCCCGACGACCAGCAGCACGGCGACCGCCACGCCGAGGAGCAGGCACACCGCGAAGACGCGACCCATGGCGTAGCTCAACCGCGCGTGGTCGTCGCGCGCCGCCCGCGAGAAGATCGGGAAGGCCGAGCTGACGAGCAGCTGCGGGACGACGATCAGCACCTCCACGCCCCGGAACGACGCGCCGAAGTACCCGGTCTGCGCCGAGCTCGAGATCAGCGAGACGAGCACGACGGCCAGCCGGAAGTAGATCGCGCCGACCGCCGTGGCCACCGCGTAGGGAACCGTGTCGCGCAGCAGGCCGCCCCAGCGCCGCACGTCGAACGCCGGCCGCAGCGGCATGATCCCGCGGACGTAGTAGACCGTCACCGAGAGCGCGGCGAGCGCCGCCACGACCGTCGCCGCGAAGAAGCTCAGCAGCGTGCCGCCGGCCACGACCAGCGCGACGACCGCCGCCACGTTCACGAGCTGCCGCGCCAGGTCGGCGCCGGCCACCGCGCCGAGCTTCAGCTGCGCCTGCAGCCCGACCGAGTAGGCCGACTGCAGGGCGATGATCAGGAACGAGGCGCCCGCCACGACGCTGCCGAGGACCATCGTCCCGTCGTAGCCCGCCGCGGCCGCGAACAGCACGGCACCGGTCAGGCCGAGGACGGTGAGGATGATCCGCAGGCCGAGCAGCTGCCGCAGGACCGCGTCCCGCTCGCCGGCCTCGTGCTGGGCGTACTCGCGCACGCCGATGCCGACGAGGCCCGCGTCCGTGATCCCGCCGGCGATCGCGACGAGCGCGAGGATCGTCACGTAGCGACCGCTGTCGTCGAGCCCGAGGTGCCGGAACATGAGCGCCGCGGAGAGCACGCTGAGCAGCGATCCCAGCCCGAAGCTCACCAGCCGGAGCGCCCCGCCACGGATCGCCGCGGCACCGGCCGCGGGGCTGTCCAGGAGATCCGGCTCAGCGACCATCGCGGGCCATCCTACGGACAGGTCTGTGAGACTGGCCGCATGCGGAACCCGGCGCCTGCGCTCTCGCGGCAGTACGTCAAGCTGTGCGACCTGCAGGACTTCGCCGACCCCGGCCTGCGGGCGATGCTGCGCCAGATCGTCGGCCCGGGCTACGCGCCGGAGACCGAGGTCCGCCGCAAATTCTGGGAGTACGCGCTGCTCGGCAGCTACCTCGAGGAGGTCGGCGCGATCACCCCCGAGGCGCAGGTCCTGGCGGTCGCCGCCGGCCATGAGGAGCCGCTCTACTGGCTCTCCAACCGCGTCGCGCGGGTGCTCGCCACCGACATCTACGGCGACGGCGGGTTCAACGTCGAGGGCCGCGAGGCGGACGCCTCGATGCTGACCGATCCCGGCGCCTTCGCCCCGTACGACTACCGGCCGGACCACCTGGAGGTCGCGCACATGAACGCGCTGGCCCTCGACCTGCCGGACGAGTCGTTCGACGTCGTCTTCTCCCTGAGCTCGATCGAGCACTTCGGCGGCGCGCCCGGCGCGGAGCAGGGGGCGGCCGAGATGGCCCGCGTCCTCAAGCCCGGAGGCCACCTGGTGATCGTGACCGAGTGCTTCGTCGGCTCGAGCATCCTCGACGACGCCCGGGTGCAGAACGCGATCCGCATCCTCACGCGCGGCCGCCGGTGCACCACCGCCACGGCCCGGCAGCGGGTGCTGGAGGTCTTCACCCCGGAGGAGATCCAGAAGCACGTCGTGGCGCCGACCGGGCTGTCGCTGGTCCAGCCGCTCGATCTGACCGTCTCCGAGAAGACGTTCGACAACCTCATCCACTGGGTCGGCGCCGGGGAGCTGACCCCGAAGACGGGCAACGACTACCCCCACATCCTGCTCCAGGGCCACGGGTCGCCGTGGACGAGCGCCTTCCTCGCGTTCCAGAAGCCCGCCGCGTAAGCGGCGCGCGCCGGCTACGTCGCGGCCGCGGAGAAGCGCCCGATCTGGGCGAGCGTGGTCTCGCGTGCACCCGCACTGCCGCCGTCGACTGCGGCGTGCCATTCGACGATCGCGTCGAGCGCGGCGGTCAGCCCCCAGCCGGGCGTCCACCCGAGCGACGTCCGCGCGGCCGACGAGTCGAGCGCCAGGTAGCCCGCCTCGTGCGGGTGCGGTCCCGGGTCCACGTCCCAGCGCAGCGGCGCCGGCCACCGGGCGCTCAGCTCTTCCACGAGGAAGGACACGGGGCGCACGTCGTCCGGGGACGGGCCGAAGTTCCAGCCGCGCGCGGCGGCGTCGCGCTGCGGGCCCATCAGCGCCTGGGCGACGAGCAGGTAGCCGCTGAGCGGGTTCAGGACGTGCTGCCACGGCCGGACCGCGTCCGGCCGCCGGATCGGCACCGCCGCGCCCGCGGCCGCCGCGCGGACGATGTCCGGCACCAGGCGGTCCTCGCCCCAGTCCCCACCGCCGATGACGTTGCCGGCGCGGGCGCTGGCGACGCGCACGTCGCCCGCCGCGCCGGTGCCGCTGAAGAAGGAGCGGCGGTAGCCGTCCGTCACGAGCTCGGCCGCGCCCTTGGAGCTCGAGTAGGGGTCGTGCCCGCCCATCGGGTCGCCCTCCACGAACGCCCGCGGCGGACGCCCGTCGGAGTTGTCGTAGCACTTGTCCGAGGTGACGTTGACGACCGCCTGCACGGTCCCGACCCCCGCCACCCGCACGGCCTCCAGGACGTTGGCGGTCCCCATCACGTTGGTCTCGTACGTCTCCAGCGGCGCGACGAACGAGCGCCGCACCATGGGCTGGGCAGCGAGGTGCAGCACGACCTCCGCGCCCGCCGCGTAGACCGCCTCCGCCACCGCCGCGGGGTCCCGGATGTCCCCGCGCAGGTCCGCCTCCAGGCCGTCCGCGACGCCGGCCAGCGCGAAGAGCGACGGCTCGGACACGGCTCCGGGCGCGCTGAAGCCGGTGACCCGTGCCCCCATCGCCTGCAGCCACAACGACAGCCACGCGCCCTTGAAGCCGGTGTGGCCGGTCAGCAGGACGCGGCAGTCCCGCCAGAAGGCGGGGTCGACGGCGCCGGGCGGCGCGGCGGCGGACAACGGGTCGTTCACGGCGGCGAGCGTACCGGCCGCTGCGCACGGCACCGCGGGGCGCACCCGAGCAACGAACGCCTTCTCGATAACGTTGCCCCCACATGCCCCAGAAGTCTGCACTCATCACCGGCATCACCGGCCAGGACGGCTCCTACCTCGCTGAGCTGCTGCTCGACGAGGGCTATGAGGTCCACGGCATGGTCCGCCGGGCCTCGACGGAGAAGTTCGACCGCATCGAGCACCTGCGCGACCGCATCACCTTCCACCAGGGCGACCTGCTGGACCAGCGCTCGCTCGTGGACGCGATCCGCTCCTCCAAGCCGGTCGAGATCTACAACCTCGCGGCGATGAGCTTCGTCGCGACCTCATGGATCCAGCCGACCCTGACGGCGGACTTCACCGGCGTCGGCGTGACCCGGATGCTCGAGGCGATGCGCGAGGCGGCCCCGGAGGCGCGCTTCTACCAGGCCTCCAGCTCGGAGATGTTCGGCAAGGTCCTCGAGATCCCGCAGACGGAGGCCACGCCGTTCTACCCGCGCTCGCCCTACGGCGTCGCCAAGGCCTACGGCCACTTCATCACGGTCAACTACCGCGAGTCCTACGACCTCCACGCCACGAGCGGCATCCTCTTCAACCACGAGAGCCCGCGCCGTGGCCTGGAGTTCGTCACGCGCAAGATCACCTGGCACGCCGCGGCGATCAAGCACGGCAAGCTGAAGGAGCTGCGCCTGGGCAACCTCGACGCCGAGCGCGACTGGGGCTACGCCAAGGACTACGTCAAGGCGATGTGGCTCATGCTCCAGCAGGACGCGGCGGAGGACTACGTCATCGCGACGAACACGTCCAACACCGTCCGCGAGTGCTGCGAGATCGCCTTCGACGAGGCCGGCCTGGGCGACTTCGAGAAGTACGTGGTCATCGACGAGGCGTTCGTCCGCCCCGCTGAGGTCGACCACCTCATCGGCAGCTACGCCAAGGCCGAGAAGGACCTCGGGTGGAAGCCCGAGACGACCTTCGAGCAGCTCATCCGCCTGATGACCAAGAGCGACCTGGAGCTGCTGAAGCCCTGAGCGATCGCGCGCGCCGCCTCAGGCGGCCGCGTCACCGCTGAGCTCGCGCAGATCCTCCTCGAGCATCTCGGCCACCATTCGCTCGAACGGGAT
>JAOPZU010000016.1 GCA_025963955.1 Solirubrobacterales bacterium | reverse complement strand
CGACCGGCGTCACGGTGCAGGAGGCCACTCCGACCGGGACGCCCGAGCGGGCGCTAGCGACCTGGACCGCGCCGAGCGCGTGGGCTAGCCCCTCGAGCACCGACCCGCTCAAGGACTGCTACCCCGGCGGAACCGCCGCGCCGTGCAAGCTGACGTTGCAGAAGATCGGGGCGGGCGGCGCGGTCGCGGACTGCCAGCTCTCGTCCGTCGACTGCACGAGCTACGACGGGACCGGTTCACAGACCACGACCTACCAGTGTCAGTGGGGCGGGCACGTCGTGCCGCTGTCGGACTGCGGCCCGCTGAAGGTCCGGCAGGCTCCTGCGACCACGACCCCGACGACCGCGCCGAGCACGGGCACGACCGGCGGTCCCACGATCATCACCAACCCGGACGGCAGCACGACGTCCACGACGGTCAACCCGGATGGGTCGACCACGGTCACGACGACGACCTCGAACGGCACGAAGATCGTGCGCACGACGATGCCCGACGGGTCGACGTCGACCACGACGACCCCGGCCGGGGGGAGCCCCAGCACCGTCACGACCCCCGCGACCGGGACCGGTGTGCAGACCGATCCCGTCACCGACGGGTCGAGCTGCTCCGGGTCGTACGGCTGGAACCCGCTGTCGTGGGTGCTCAACCCGGTGAAGTGCGCACTCCGCTGGGCGTTCGTGCCCCCGGCGGGGACCTTCGAGCAGGTCGGGACGCTCCGTACGCTGTACACCTCGAGGCCGCCGGGGTCGGTCATCACCGCCGGGTCGAACGTCGTGACGGGGTTCTTCAGCACGGCGACGGCCGGGGACTGCGGCAGCTCGCCGGACTTCACCCCCACCAGGGTCGCGCCTGCGCACTCGCTCGAGCTGCCGAACCGCTGCGCCGGAAACCACACTTTCGGTGTCCAGGGGGAAAGCATCTTCGGCGTCATGTACGCCTTCGAGGTCGCGGTCGTCTGGGTCGGCGTCTGCCTGTCGCTGTGGTCAATGGCGAACAAGGCGTTTGGCGGGGAGACGTTCGCGTGATCGTCAAGTGGGTCTTTGATGCGGTCGCGGCGGTTCTCACGGGGCTGTTGTCGTTGATCCCGGCGTGGGCGATGCCTGCGCAGGCAACGGCCAACACGGCGCAGACGTTTGGCTCCATGTTCGCGTGGGCCAACGGCTACGCGCCGATCTTCCACATTCTTGCGGCGGTCGGGGTCGTCCTCGGCTTCCAAGTGCTCGTGTCCGGCTGGACCGTTCTCGTGTGGGTCTACGACCGCATTCCGTTTAAGGCGACCTGATGGAGCGTTCTGGCATGGCTGGTACTGGCTTCCTGCTCGGGCTGGGCGCGGGCGCGCTCGCCGTCGTCGCGTGGGTCCGCGCGCACCCCCAGCTCGCTCTCCCCGTCGACCCGCCGGGGTTCCGGCAGGCGTGGCGGGAGGTCGCGGACGACCTGCGCCGGTTCGGCGGGCAGTCGTGAGGCGCGGCGGCTACGGCCGGTGGATCGGGCTGGCGTTCCTGCTCGTCGCGGTTGTCCGGCTGCTGTTCGGGTCCGGGCTGCTGACGTGATCGAGGGCATGGTCGGGCGGCCGGGGTCGGGCAAGAGCTACGGCCTGACCGAGCGGGCCTTGCGAGAGGTCCGCAAGGGGCGCGACGTTTTCACCAACTTCCCGGTCAAGGGCTGCTACCTGTTCGGCCCCGAGGACCTGTTCGAGCTGCCGCCCGGCCTGGTGATCATCGATGAGGCGCACCTGTGGTTCCCGGCGCGCATGGCGTTGAAGCTGCCGCCGTCGTGGTTGGCCGGGCTGAGCCAGACCCGCAAGAACGGCTGGGACCTGATCTGGGCGGCGCAGCACGAGAACCGCGTCGACCGGGTAGTGCGCGATGTCACGAGCTGGATGTGGCTGCACTCCGCGTGGTTCGAGTGGGACGGCCACCCGGTCCTGTTCCGGTCGCAGTCCTGGGAGCCGGAGTTCTTCCGCAACGAGAAGCGCAAGCAGACGACGAGCTGGCGGGTGTTCGACAAGCGGGTCGCGGATGCCTACAACACGCACGAGCGGCTCGTGGTCGCGGCCCACGCGCAGTCCAAGGACGACGCGTACGCCAAGCCTGCGCGGTCCCGGCCGGGGGCGCGCAACAGCACCCCGCTCGAGGCGGTCGCGCCGTGAGGCCTCTGGCGTTCGGGCTGGCCTTCGGGCTGGCGTTCGGGGCGTTCCGGCAGGCTCCCCCGATGGGGCGGCCGACGTCGCTCGGCCTGCTGCTCGTGGTGCTGGTGGCGATGTGGGTCGCGTACCGGGCGGGGCGTCGTCGTCAGGACCCCGGCGCTACCGCCGTGGCGGTGGCGACGGCGAGTGCGGTGGCAGGCGCGAGCGCGGAGGGCGGGTCCGCGGCGGTCCACGTCAACGTCTACCAGACCGGGGTGGGCGTCGGGCCGCACCGTTGGGGGTCGCTCGACGGTGCTCCGTGGCTGCTCGAGGACGCTCCCGAAGACGTTCAGCTCGAGCGGTCGCTCTCCCAGCTCGGGGACGCGGTAGACGACTACGACGTCGAGGACGTCCGGTCGCGCGCTGCCGCTGGGGAGTCCTACGAGGTCGACTAGCGGGCGCGCGGGTCGAGCGCGCGGAGCCGCCGACCCGCCCGGCCGCCCGGCCAACGGCCGGTCCCCTGTCGTCTGCGAACAAGAACAGCCCGCGCCGGCGCAGCTGCTCGAGGACCGTTCCTGTTCCCGACGCACAGACCGTGGGGGGTACCCGCGGGGGCGCAGTGTTCCCGCTACGTTCACCGACAAGCGAGAAGCCGCCGGGTTCGCACCCCGACGGCTCCTCTTCGAGACCGAGGCTTATCAGGAGCCGTCGTGCCCGCAGTCCTCACGGTAGAGCCAGACACCGACCGTGACCAGGCGCGGCGCGCCCGGCAGGCCGAGCGGTACGCGGCGCGGCACATCTTGTGGGACGAGTCCACGCTGCCGCGGCTGCGCGAGTGTGGTGCTGTCGGCGTGCTTCCCGGCGGGGCCGTGGCGCTGAAGGCATCGGGCACGTGCGCCGACGGGTCACGGCGCGGCGGCTTCGCCGGGCTGTCGACCTGCGCGAGTACGTGGTGTTGTCCGGTCTGCTCCGCGAAGATCGCAGCGCACCGGGCGCTCGAGCTGGCGGCGGCGGTCCAGACCTGGCACGACAAGGGCGGGCGGGTCGTCATGGTCACCCTCACCCAGCGGCACGACAAGGGTCAGACCCTGCTCGAGCTGTGGGCCGCGAACGGCTACGCCTGGGGCGCGGTCACGGCCGGGAAGGCGTGGCAGGCCGACAAGGTGACGTTCGGTGTGCATGGCTGGGTCCGGGTCGTGGAGGTCACGCACGGCGCGCACGGCTGGCACGTCCACGTCCACGCGCTGGTGTTCCTTGAGCCTGCTCTGGGGCGTCGCCGCGTCCGGCGGGTCCTGGCGGCGGACCTCAAGGGGCTGGGCGCGTGCATGTTCCAGCGGTGGCGCGCTGCGCTGCTGCGCAAGGGCCTGGCCGCGCCGCTGGCAGCTCACGGCGGGCTGGACGTCCGGCCGGTCGGTCCGGGTGACGCGGTGCTGCTCGGGGACTACTTCACGAAGAACACCTATCAGGGCGGGTCGGTCCCGACGGTGGATGGTGTCGGGCGTGAGGTCGCCGCAGGTATGCAGAAGAAGGCGCGGCAGGGCAACCGGACGCCGTTCTCCATCCTGGCTGACGTCGTGGCGGTCGGGGACGCGGGCGACCTCGAGCTCTGGCACGAGTGGGAGAAGGGCAGCCACAACAAGCGTCAGATGACGTGGAGTCAGGGACTACGGGCGGAGCTGCTCCCGGACGTCGAGCTGACCGACGCGGAGGTGCTCGAGGACGACCAGGGCGGCGACGTCCTCGCGGTGATCCCGGCCGGGGAGTTCGCCGTCGTCACCGGACGCCGGTTGGACGGGACGCTGATCGCGCTCATGCAGGACGACGACACGGGCGACGCGGTGCGGGCGTTCCTGACGCTCGAGGGCATCGGGTGGGAGTGGCCGCCGGACATGGGTGAGAGCGCGACCGACCGCGTAACGAAACTGGGGTAGTTTGTCCCTTGTAACGAAAGCCCGGCGGCGGTAGTTTCGTTACATGGATCTCACTGGAATGGGAAGCCGGATCGACTGCGGTGCTCGGTTGCTCTACAACGACGGGGACGGGCCGTGGCTGGTCGTCTGCAACCTGCCGGACGGTCACGATGCGCACGACACGGCCCACGCGAACGGCTGTGGCTTCTACTGGCGGGCCGTCGGTCCCGAGGCTCCGCCGCAGCCAGGCGAGCAACTGG
>JAOPZU010000009.1 GCA_025963955.1 Solirubrobacterales bacterium | reverse complement strand
CGCGGTGGCGGTCAACAACATCGTCGCCCGGCTTACCGGGAATCTGAAGCCGAACAAGGTCAAGGGGAAGCTCGCGGAAATACGCGAGGCGCTGGGCCAGGAAGAGGCCACCACGTATGAGGCTGCGTTGACCGTACTGGGGAGCTTCCTCGGCGCGGAGGCGGCCAAGCCCGCTGGTCAGGGGCGTTGTGACTCGGCCTGGCGTTGGGATTCCGCGCTTTGGATGACGGTGGAGGCCAAATCGGAGGAGCACTCCGATGGCCTCCTACCACTGAAGGACATCCGGCAGGCGAACACGCAGCTCGACCAGCTAGCGACGGATCAGGGCGTGGACCACGCGCCGGCCGGCAGCCCGACAATCATCGTTTCGGACCGCCTGACCGTCTCTCCCGAGCACGCGCCCGTCGCTAACCCGAACGTCTTCCTGGCTTCGACGGACGTTGTGAGTCAGATTGCCGGCGATGTTGAGGCGGTCTGGGCGGACTTGCTGGCCAGCGCCGCGAAGCAGGAGGCCGTCCACGTCCTTCGTCGCCACGTGCAAGAGACGCTGGCAGAGAATGGCTGCCTACCGACGCAGGTTGTCGACCGGCTGGCCCAAGAGCGGATTCGGCCAGGCGAATGATCCTGGGACCGAACTGGCAATTGCGGAACAGCCTGAGAGACCGGAGAGAAGGTCGACGACGTGCCTGAGATGAACGCGATGCTGAGCACCCTGCACTTGGTTTATCCGCCGGTGTCCAGCTACGAGGCTGACGGCGTCAAGGACGACCCCAAGGTTGAAGCGTTGCTTCGCACGAGCGACTTCTACGTGCTTGCAATGCGGTCCGAGGTGTACTTCGACGTCGAGAACATCGAGATGAACGGTGACGTCTGGACCGTGCCGGTCCTCGGAGAGACGACTGACGGCCAACCGATCGCCGACCATGTGACTCTCGATATCGAAGCCCTTGCCACAGCGACGCTTGGTCACATGCCAGAAGCGTTCACGGCTGACATCGGTCCGAAGTTTCTGCGGTTCTGGCCGGGTGAGCTGGCGGCGGTGGAGGACGATGGCGTAGAGCCATTCGAATGGTTCACGACAGAGAGGCTTCTTCATGACAAGGGCCGAGGCGTCGCCGGGATCGCGGGACTAGAGCAACATCGCGACTTCGCGACCTACGAGCTCGCAGGTTCCTTTAATCAGCCCTGCGAACGAGCCGCCAACCGTTGCGGATCGCCACCGCCCGACGACCATTCGGCGGCTTGCCCGGTCGGCGCTCAAAGCCGACCCACTGGTGTCCGCCCTCGCAGCGCGCGACCGCCGGCTCCAGCGGGCGGTGCGACGACACGAGGGTCGCTATGCAACTTCCCCACGACGCGCGCCAGACACCAGTACACGCATGCCGGATCCGAAGGATGCCCCCGGATCCGGCACGTCTGTAGTGGCCGCGAGCCGAGCCGTCACGCCGATACGGCATTCGGTTCGGAGCGTCGAAGGAATGCTTCTGCGGCCCGCGCCGCGCCCGGCGCCACAGCTGATGCCCGCACCTGCACGGGCTGGGACCTCGTCGCCGCCGCGGCACCAACTACCGGTTGCCCCTCTGCGGGGAGCTCGGAGTATCGACGGCTTCGGCTTCGTCTAAGCACGCTGTTAAGCGCTACATGAACAGGCGGTAGGGATAGGCGGCGTCGGGAAGACCGCTCGTGTGGCCTATGACCCTCGCCAACGTCTGCGAGTACTTGATAGTCACCGGAAGCGGGTCGTAGAGCGCGTCGTTGTTCCAGTCCATCTTGGTGAGGGCAAGAACGTCGTCTGCGGTCCGTTCTAGTGGGCCCGAACCTGCGTCACGGGTGACGAGCAGGGGTCCTGGGATGCTCTTCGCTCCCTGGTAGAAGTTTCCGTTCCCCGAAGCCAGACCGGGTGCCGTGCCATTGACATAGAGAAGGCCCTCGCGGCCCGACAGGAACTGCAGCGTGCCGCGTTGGACCGGCCAGTTATAGGGCTGGCTTGGACCGTGGCCCGGCTTCGCCGGTACCAAACGGACTCCACGCCACGGCGTGCTCGCCTGCACCCGGACGCATTCAATCTCCTCGCAAGCCCCCCAGGCGTCCAATACGCCGTCGACCTCCTCGTCGCGGAACCGAGTGGTCTTGTGCACCACAACCCTCGTCGGCAGATTGCCGGCATGGCGGTCTTGGTAGAGCCGGACGCTCCGGCTCATCACGGCGCGCATCTGGTCCCGGCTCAGGTGGGGGTTCTCGCGGTCCACACCCTGACCGACGTCGTAGGCGACGAAATCCATGCCGCCGCCATCCGCGTCGAACACCTGCGAGCAGCACGTTACGAAGGCGTCTGAGGTGCCGCCTCGGATGGCGTATGACAAGCCCACGTAGGCGACGTCGGCGTCCGTCGTTCTGTGGAGGCGCCACGGCGTGCCGCCTGCTTTCGCGTACAGAGCCATCGACAAGCGCCAGCTAAGGCTGCATGGGTGCTTGTAGCTGAGCGCTTTGTCTTCCCAGATGACTTGAGTCGGCAGGCCAAGCGGCGCGGCGAAGGCCTTGAGCTGGTCGTGAAGGTCGAAGGCGCCGTCGGCAGAAACCTTCCACTGTCGCCATGCCGCTGGAAGTGCCACGATCAGCACGTCCCAACTTCCTCGGGTGGCGGTGAGTTGCCGGACCGATTTGGCTAGCGCTGCAGCGATCGCGTGATGGGGATCGGCAGCTCTGGAAATGCCTAGGTCGAGTTGGATCACCGAGTCATCTGCCGGCTTGAGGTCAGCTCCGTACACAGCCTTGAAGCCCGGGTAAGGCGGGACGTACTTGGGCCGGTCGGTCGGTCGATGTTCGCTCAGGAGCGCCCCGAGAAACTGCCGTGCTCTGGCGTAGAGGCTGGTGGTTGTGATGAGGGCAAAGCGGATGTCCGCGGTTCCGAAGGAGTCCCCGCTATACGGACCATGCGTCCGAAGACCACGGAGCGGATGCTTGTCACTGCCGCCACCGCCGAAGGCAAGTAGTGGCTCATCAAGGAGGCGGTGCGGGGGCAATCTGCTATCGATCACTTGAGCGCTCACTTGGCCTCCCGGCTGTACGCGGTGGTCTTGCCCAACACGAACCGCCCGC
>JAOPZU010000637.1 GCA_025963955.1 Solirubrobacterales bacterium | reverse complement strand
GGACCGGGACGGGCACCGCGGGCACCGGTGAGGCCGTCGGCAAGGCGGGCAGCGCCGGCAGCGCGCTCCCGGGGGCCACCGGCACCCCCGACCAAGCATCGGGCGAGGAGTCGGTCTACCAGCCCGGGACGACCCCGGCGCCGTAGCTCAGGCCGCGCGGCGGGCGCGTACGCGCCGCACGAACTCCGCGTGTAACCGGTCGTCCCCGGTGATCTCCGGGTGGAAGGAGACGGCGATCACGTCGCCCTGCCGCACCGCGACGGCGTGGCCGTCCACCTCCGCCAGGACCTCCACCCCCGCCCCGTGCGCCGCGACCCACGGCGCGCGGATGAAGACGGCGCGCATCGGCTCCGCTTCGGCGGTGATCCCGGTGAGCTGCAGGTCGGCCTCGAACGACCGGATCTGCCGGCCGAAGGCGTTGCGCCGCGCGTCGACGTCGAGGATGCCGAGGTGGGCGCGGTCGAGCATGATCAGGCCGGCGCACGTGCCGAGCAGCGGGGCGCCGCTCGCGGCCAGATCCTTCAGGGGCTGCTCGAGACCCTCCCGCGCCACGCCGAGCGTCATCGTCGTCGACTCGCCGCCCGGGATGACCAGGCCCTCCAGGTCGTCCAGGTCCGCCGGGGTGCGCACCTCGCGCACGCGGGCCCCTAGGGCGGTCAGCATCCGCGCGTGCGCGCCGAAGTCCCCCTGCAGCGCGAGGACGCCGACCAGCGGGCCGGCGTCGGTCGCGGCGGTGTCCGTCACTACCAGCCGCGGCCGGCGAACAACTCGCCACCCTCGAGCTTGCGTGACTCCAGCGACGCCATGGCGGCGCCGAGGCCGGTGCTGGCCGCGGCGACGCGCAGCGGGTCCTGGTAGTGCGTGGTGGCCTCGACGACCGCGCGGGCGCGGGCCTCCGGATCGTCGCTCTTGAAGATGCCCGAGCCGACGAAGACCGTCTGCGCTCCGAGCTGCATCATCAGCGACGCGTCGGCCGGGGTCGCGATGCCGCCGGCCGAGAAGAGCGGGACGGGCAGCGTGCCGAGCTCGGCGCACAGGCGCACGAGCTCCAGCGGCGCCTGGTGGTTCTTGGCGGCGGTGTACAGCTCCGCCTCGTCCATCGACTGCAGGCGGCGGATGTCGCCGGTGATCTCGCGCATGTGGCGGACGGCCTCGACGATGTCCCCCGTGCCGGCCTCACCCTTGGAGCGGATGAGCGCGGCACCCTCGCCGATGCGCCGCAGCGCCTCGCCGAGGTTCGTCGCGCCACAGACGAACGGGATCTCGAAGGCCCACTTGTCGATGTGGTTGGCCTCGTCGGCCGGCGTGAGGACCTCGGACTCGTCGATGTAGTCGACCTCGAGCGCCTGCAGCACCTGCGCCTCCGCGAAGTGGCCGATGCGCGCCTTGGCCATGACGGGGATCGAGACCGTGTCCTGGATCTCCCTGATCATGGCCGGGTCGCTCATGCGGGCCACGCCGCCGTCACGGCGGATGTCCGACGGGACGCGCTCCAGCGCCATCACGGCGACGGCGCCGGCGTCCTCGGCGATCCTGGCCTGCGAGGCGTCGACGACGTCCATGATGACGCCGCCCTTCAGCATCTCGGCGAGACCGGTCTTGACCCGGGCGGTGGCTTCGTCGCGCATGGCCAAAGTGTACCCCCGCGGTCGGGATTCTCGGCGCCCGGTCCGTCCAAGCTCCACCGCCTGCACGTGCCGCTCAGGACGAGAAGCGTTACCCGTGGCGGCGGGTCACGCCGCCCGAACCGCTACTTCAGCCGGAACGCCTTGATGCGCTCCTGGTACTGGTTGGCGTCGCGGGCGTACACGCCATAGGCGAGCGCCTGGATGATCGACAGCAGCGCCGTGTGCGACCGGACGTAGGCCGGCGAGTTGGACGAGTAGTACAGCCGGATCGAGGCGAGCTTGGCGACCTCGGAGAGCGTCGCGTCCGTGATCGCGACCGTCTTCGCCTTGCGGTGGCGCGCGAGCTTCATGGCGCGCACGACCAGGGGGTGCGGGCGGCCGGCGCTCAGGCCGATGACGAGCGTGTGCTCGTCGATCCGGCCGAGGCGCGAGAGCGCCTCCTGCGACGGGCTCGCGACGATGTCGGCCCGCAGGTCCAGGAGCATCAGCAGGTGGCGCAGGTAGCTCGCGAAGAACGCCATCTGGTCGGTACCGGCGATCAGGACACGCTCGGCGCCCACGATGGCGTCGATCGTCGCCTGCACGTCGCTGCGCGACACCTTGCGGGCCGTCTCCTCGACGTTCACGTGGTCGGAGGCGATCGCCGTCTCGAACTCGTTCTGATCGAGGCTGAAGAGCGGTTCCACGGACGCCCCGCGCGGGCCCTCCGGGGCGGTGTAGCGCCGGCGGTACTCCTGGCGGGCTGAATCCTGGAGCTCCGGGAAGCCCTCGAAGCCCAGGGCCTGCGAGAAGCGCACGACGGTCGAGCTGGAGGTGTTCGCACGGCGTGCGAGCTCCTCCGCCGTCTGGAAGGCCACCTCGTCCAGGTGGTCGACGATGTACTGCGCGACGTCCTTCTGGGAGCGCGAGAACTCGTCGAAGCGGGCCTGGATGTAGGCCGACAGGGTCTGGTGGCCGTGCGCCTCGTGGGGCGGGGCCTGGGTCGTGGATGCGGTCCTCTTCATGGGCGACCCCGAAGTTCGACGTCGCAGGCGACCGTTCCTTCACGCGGACCACCGATGTTCTGCGGCGGGCCTCCTCGCGGAGGCCGCCGGAGGCCCTCAGGAGCGCTCGCGCCGCCCCTGGGAGTCGTCGCCGTCCGCGTCGGCGTAGAGCGCGTCGTCCGGCTGCCGTTCCTCGACCCAGTGCTCAGCGTCGCTGGTGATGCGGCTCGTGCCGTGCTCGTCGCCGTGGCTGGCGTGCTCGATGAGCTGCGCCTCCGCCATCTCGAAGCCCTCCGACTCACCACCTCCCGCCTCAAGCACGGGGATCATCGCGGGATCCTGCGGGTCGTCGAATCGCATGCGCGCGAGCCTACCCCGGCTCGCGCGCATGCGTGCGGACATCTCCTCCTAGGAGACCCTGACCACCTTGTTGTCCGCGAGGATGTACTTGATCTCGCAGCCGGTGATAGCGTTCCGCTCCCGCTGGTTCAGGCGGATCTTGTCGCGGCCCGTGCCGCAGTCGACCTTCGCCGACGGACCCTGGACGGCGATGTTGACGACGTCGTTGCCGGAGCCGGCGGTCACCCTGTCGGCGCCGAAGCCGGCGTTGATGATGTCCCGGCCGACGCCGCCCTTGAGCGTGTCCGCCCCGGAGCCGCCGTTGACCTTGTCGTTGCCGGTGCTGCCGTCCATGACGTCCTTGCCGAGGTCACCGGTCATCGTGTCGTCCCCGGAACCGCCGAGCAGGTGGTCGTCGCCGATGCCGCCGTTGACGGTGTCGTTCCCGTTGTTGCCCTCGATGCAGTCGTTGCCGCGGCCGCCGTCCAGCGAGTCGCTGCCGCCCAGCCCGAGGATGCGGTCCCGGTTGTTCGTGCCGGTGATGCGGTCGTTCTTGTTCGTCCCCACGACCGCGTAGGCGGGCCCGGAGCCGGTGAGGCAGAACAGCCTGCCGTACTTCGCGATCGCCTTGGACAGGCCGAGCACGGTGCCGCCGCTCGGACCCTGGTAGGGCAGGCCGACGACGATGATCTTGCCGGTGCCCGACGCGGCCGCCGTGATGATGCAGAAGCCGCTCATCGCGTCGTACTGCGAGCCGCTCGGGCAGATCTTGCCGGTGAACCCGGGGATCTGCTTGTCGGGGTTGCACGTGTCGGCGTCGGAGGTGACGCGGCTCTCCGCGATGATCACGTCCAACAGCGGGGTCGTGCCACGCAGGACCTTGATGTGCGCGGCGCGGAGGGTGAGGGTCCCGTTCTCGAGCACCCGCTCGTTGAACTTGACGTCGACGAGCGCGCCGAGCGGCGCGAGCGCCTGCTGCAGCGCCCCGAGCAGTCCGTCGAGGGGGATGGGCGTTCCGCCGAGCGTCAGGCCGGCCATCTGGCTCGTGCCGTCGAGCTTGGCCGCGCCGTTCACGCAGGTGCCGGTCACGGTCGAGTTCGCCGCGGCCACGCCGAGCACGACGCTGGTGCCGCCGAGCGGCAGCGTGAGGTTCTCCACGCGCGAGGTCGAGGTGACCTTCTGGTCGATGGCGCTGCCGAGCTCGGGCGCGATCACGGTCTTGGCGCTCGCGGTCTTCGCGGCGATGAACGTGTCCGGGATGCCGACGGGCGTGGCGAGGTTGTCGGCGCCGGCCTCCTCGCTCGCGCACTGGGCGCGGTCCGGGCTCGTGTTGCCGGACGTGCTCGAGTTGCCGTTGGCGACGATCGGCTCGACGCGGTTGTTGCCGGCGAGCGACAGGTACAGCGCGCTGGCGCGACAGTTCCAGACGGGCTTGCTCGTGAACGCCGAAGCGCCGGACGGAAGCGCGAGAAGCGCGGTGCACAGGAGCAGCAGGCCGAAAAGGCTGCGGCGCCCGCGATGGGTCGTGTCAGACATGTGGGTGTCCCCTTGAAGTGGCTTTTGACGCGCGTGCGGCCCCTGGCACGACGCGGCTGTGGAACGCGCCGACCGCCTGAAAGCGGGGGCGCAACACGCGGCAGCATACGACGCGAAGGCGCCATGTCCACCCCGTGGGCCGCTGATCGCACGGGTTCTGGGGGTGACGGCGCCCCGCAAAGCGGCGATTCTGCGCCCGTCAGCAGTCGACGAACGTCCTCGCGGCGAGGCCCGGAAGTGCCGATGAGCGTCCGTCTGCCCGTGACCGGTCGCTCCCGCCCCGTTCCCCTTCCGCTGCTCGCGCTGCTCCTCGTGCTCCTGGCCGGCGGCACGGCGGGCCTCGCCCGGGGCGACGGACCCGCGCCCGTCCCGGCGGCGCCCCTGGCTCAATCACCCGTCACGCGCCTGGCCCTCGTGGCCGGGCTG
>JAOPZU010000603.1 GCA_025963955.1 Solirubrobacterales bacterium | reverse complement strand
CGCCGGCACGAGGACGGCCCCTCGGGCTGGCCGGCCGACGGGACGGTCTGGCGTCCTCATAGATCCAGCTCGAGCCTCATGCTCGCGCCTCCCGGCTCCGGCAGAGCCTGCACCGGCCTCGTCCCGGTTTCGGCCGGTCCGTTCGCCCAGTGCGCGGGATCCGGGGGCGTCGGCGACGACCGCGGTAGCGGCGGCGCGTCGGGGTCCAGCCCGCCCGCGAGCGCGAGGCGGCGCAGCCCCGCGCCGGTCGGCGGCGGATCCAGCGGCAGCGTCGGGGGTTCCTGAGCCACGCACCACGTCGCGACGATCCGGGCGCGCACGGCGTCCTCGGCCGTCAGGTGCACCGGCATCGGCCGGCCCCCGCGTGGCCTGCTCGTGGCGAGCACGGCGGCCGTCCCGCGCCGGAGCTCCTCCACCCCGCGGACGACCTCGTAGCGAGCCACGCGGCCGCCGACGAGCCAGACCGCGTCGGCCTCGCCCGCGGGAAGGCTCGGCCCGAGGACGAGCTCGGGCCGGGCGTGCGTCGCCGCGACCGCCGTCCCGAGCCGCGTGAGCAGGACCGCGAGCCGCTCCCGTCGCCGCCGCAGCCAGGCCGCACGCTCGAACGCCTGCTCCTGCGCCGCCTCCCGCACGAGCGCGTCGACGTGCCGCAGCAGCCCCTCGCCGCCCCCCTGCGCGCCGCTGAACAGAGAAAGGGCCTCGTCCAGGCGGCCGCGGTAGGCGTTCGGGTCCAGGTCACCGAGGCACGGCGAGAGGCACCGGCCCATCTGCCCGTAGGCGGACGGCCACGGCCGCCGGCGCAGCGCGCGGCCGCAGTGCCGCAGGCCGAAGAGGGAATTGAGCTGCTCCATCAGCTCCGTGGCCGCGTGCGCCCCCTGCAGCGGACCGACGTTGACCGCGAGGCCGTCCGCCGGCTCGGGCCCGACCTCGAGCACGGGATACGCGATGTCCAGCCGGCAGCGCAGGTAGACGAAGCGGTCGCGGTCGTGCTTCCCGCGCGCGTTGCCGGGCGGCCGCAGCGCGCGGATCAGCCGGTGCTCCTCCAGCAGCGCCCCGAGCTCGGACGGCGTCTGCAGGTGCTCGGCCACCTCCACCTGCGTGACCCAGCCCGTGTCGGGCGAGGACGGCGCGAAGTGCGCGCGGGCCCGCGTCCGCAGGCGCACGGACTTGCCGACGTACAGCGGCTGCCCCGCGTCGTTGCGGAAGACGTAGACGCCGGGGGCGTCCGGCAGTCCACGCAGGTCCGGCGAGCGGCGGCGCACGCCCTTGTGGGAGACGCCGCCGTCCGTGCGCCCGCGCGCGGCCGGCCCCCGACGGGTCCCCTTCTGGGGACCCAGGAGCGCGAGCGCCTCGTCGACCGTGGCGGCCGTCGCGCACAGCCGCGGCAACAGCGCGCAGAAGATCCGCGCGCAGGTCTCGGCGTCCGCGAGCGCGCGGTGCGTGACCTCCACCGGGATGCCGAGGGCGTCCGCGAGCAGCGCGAGCTTGCGCTGGCGGACCAGCGGCGCCATCCGCCGGGCGAGAGAGACGGTGCACAGGACGGGCGGCGCCGGCCAGCGCACGCCGGCGCGGCCGAAGGCCTGTTCGAGCACGCGCCGGTCGAAGCTCGCGTTGTGCGCGACGAGCACGCGGCCCCGCATCAGGTCGGCGAGCTCGCCCAGGCCCGCTTCCGCCGCGGGCGCCTCGTCGACCATCTCCTGGGTGATCCCGGTGAAGCGCTGGATCGAGCGCGAGAGCGGCGTCCGCACCTGGACGAGCGTCTCCCACCGGTCGTGCAGCTCGCCGCCCCCGACGAGGACCGCGCCCACCTCCGTCAGCTCGCAGCGGTCCCCGCCCAGGCCGTTGGTCTCCGTGTCGACGACGAGGAACTCGGCCGTGCGCAGCGGAGCCGCCCCGAGGCCCGGGAGCGCAGGGATGGGGGTCGGGACGGCGACGGGCATACGAACACTTGTACGCCTCGGGGTGGACGTCCTGCACCGTGTCTTGCAGGGACCGGGCGCGGATGCCGCCGGGCCGGCTTCTACGCTGTCCGGGTTCGTCCAGCGAATTCCAGGAGGAGCCGACGTGAGCAGACTTGCCGCGCACGAGCAGGACGGTGCCGTGAGGGACGAGCGCGAGCTCGCGGCCTGGGCGCACTACGCGGACACCCTTCGCGAGTTGGGACCGCAGGCCTACGCCGCGGCCGAGCCGCCCGCGTGGGAGCACCTGCAGGAGGCGCTCGCGGAGATCCCCGCGCCCGCTCCCGCCGCCGAGGACGAGGACCCCCAGGCGTGAGGTCCTGAGGAGCCCCGCTGCGGGCGCGCGCGATCGTTGACGGACGGACCGGCCGTTCGGTTAGGGTTCGGCGGGTCGCCCGCCGGGCGGCACCGGGTCGAGAGATGGAGAGCGCTCTGCACACCAAGACGCGTCGTACCGCCGTCGCCGCCTGCGGTGTCGGCCTGCTCGCGCTCGCCGGGTGCGGGGGCAGCAACGACGACTACCAGAACACCGCACGTCCGGCGGCGTTCATCAAGGTGACGGCGTACGTCTCCGACAAGGCGATCTCGGTCTCCCCGTCCTCCATCGGCGCCGGTCCGGTCAGCCTGATCGTGACCAACCAGTCCGGGCGCGCGCAGCGGGTGACCTTCGAGTCCGGTGGCGACGGCGCGGGCTTCCGCCAGCAGACCGGCCCGATCAACCCCGGCGCCCCGGCGACGCTGACCGCGGACGTGCCCCCGGGCACCGCGGTCGTGCGCGTCGACGGTGGCGGCATCAAGTCCGCCCGCATCAAGGTCGGCAAGGAACGCCCGAGCGCGCAGAACGAGCTGCTGCTGCCCTGACCGGGCGGCAGGGCGCTTGCAGACTGGCGTGCCTCCGCCGCGCCCGGGCATACTCGGCGGATGCAGCGGGTCCTTCCCATCTGCCTCGCCCTGACCACCGCCGCTCTGGCGACGGCGGCGCTCGCGGACGCCCAGAGCGGTGGCGCCACCACGAGGAGCACCTCGACGGGGACGACCACCGCTCCGCCCGCCAGCGAGAACCCGGGTCAGGACTTCTTCCACGACGCGCTGATCAAGGACGCGAGGACGCTCAGCGCGATCCGGAAGGCGCTGAGCTCCGGCGCGGACGTCGTCGACCCCGCCACGCAGTACGCCGACCTGACCGGCGACGGCAAGCAGGACGCGATCGTGCGGGTGCACAGCACGGGCGCGGCCGGCGTCGTGGCCGCCTTCGTGTTCTCGACCGACGGCGCACCGAAGGGCGACCTGCGGGTCCTCTTCCGCTCGCAGTCGCTCTACCGCGCGGTGACGATGGTCGCCGACGGTGAGCAGCTACAGATCGACGAGCCGCTGTTCGCGGCGGGCGACGAGCTCTGCTGTCCTTCCAGGCTCACCCGCCGCCGCTACAGGTTCTCGAAGAACAGCCGCCAGTTCGCGCGCACCTCGCGCGAGCGCATCACCCTGCGCTAGCGGACCGGCTCCACGTAAGGCTGGTTGCCCGCGGTCATGGAGCGGAAGGCCCCGTAGGCGACGCCGGCGACAGCGACGAGGCCGAAAAACGCGCCGAACTTCACGGTGATGAAGTCGTTCGGACCGGGCTGGTTGACGATCCGGTAGAGCACGATCAGGGTCATCAGCGCGGCCAGACCGGTGACGCCCTTGATGACCTGCGCCGCCAGCGGGTTGTGCTGCGAGCTCAGCACGAAGGCGGCGATCGCGCCGACCCCGGTGAGGAACAGCAGCAGGTCGGTGTAGCTGAACGCGGTCCAGGCGCTGGCGGTGGTGTCGACCCCGGCGATGGACGCGGCCCCGGCGAGATCACCCAGATCGAGGCCGTACCAGGGCAGGAGCATGAAGACGAGCAACGCGACGCCGCTGGCACCGAGGATGGTGAGCGGGGACTTCGGATCGACTGCGGGCATGGGGTGCGTCCTCCTGGGAGAAATGGGCACGGGGATGTCGGCAGCCTCACCCGCGCCGCGAAGGGTAGTCTTCCCACCCGCTGTCCCGCCAGGGACGGCTCCTGATCGTCCGTTCCCGACTACAGAGGTTCCGACCGACCATGGCCGTGGATGTCAGCCAGATCTCGCAGGTTTCAACGCAGCCCGGGGAGCTCCCGGCCACGATGGCCGCATGGGTGATCCGCGAGGAGACGCAGGGCGAGCCCCGCGACGCCTTCAAGCTCGAGGAGATCGAGGTCCCCGAGCCGGCGGCCTTCGAGGTCATCGTCCGTGTCATGGCGGCCGGCGTCAACTTCAACAACGTCTGGGCGGCCCTCGGCGTCCCGATCGGCGTGTGGCGCTCGGGCGACCACCCCGAGTACGGGCACCACATCGGCGGCTCCGACGCGTCCGGCGTGGTCTGGAAGGTCGGCCCCGGCGTCACGCGCTGGAAGGTCGGCGACGAGGTCGTCATCCACTGCAACCAGGCCTCCTACGAGGACCCCGAGGTCCACGGTCTGGACCCGATGGCGGCGCCCTCGCAGCGCATCTGGGGCTACGAGACCACGTGGGGCTCGTTCGCGCAGTTCACCAAGGTGCAGGCGCAGCAGCTGCTGCCGAAGCCGAAGTCGCTGACGTGGGAGGAAGCCGCCTCCTACGGCCTGACGTACTTCACCGCGTGGCGCATGCTCATGACCCGCTGCAACCTGCAGGCCGGCCAGAAGGTGCTCATCTGGGGCGCCGCCGGCGGCCTCGGCGTCTTCGCGACGCAGATCTGCAAGGCCGCGGGCGCGGAGTGCGTCGGCGTGGTCAACTCGGACGAGAAGGGCGAGCTCGTCAAGCGGCTCGGCTGCGTGGACTACATCAACCGGGGCGAGTTCAGCGGCATGATGCGGACGGGGACCGAGTCCGAGGAGGAGGAGAAGGTCCGCTTCGCCGAGATGCGCAAGTTCGACAAGCGCGTGAAGGAGCTCTTCGGCGGGGCCAAGCCCGACATCGTCTTCGAGCACGTCGGCGCCGCGACGTTCCCGACGTCGGTCTTCACGGTCAAGCCGTTCGGCAAGGTCGTCATCTGCGCGGGCACCACGGGCTACACGCTCGACTTCGACGTCCGCTACCTGTGGATGAAGCAGAAGGAGATCATCGGCTCGCACTTCGCGAACGCCTACGAGTGCACGAAGGCGAACGAGCTCATCGAGTCCGGCGCGATCCGCCCCGTGCTGTGGAAGACGTACGGGTTCGACGGCGTGCCGCACGCGCATCAGCAGATGCGCGACAACGAGCACCTGGGCAAGATCTCGATCTTGGTCGGTGCGGAATCCGAGGGCCTCGGCAAGACCGCCGAGGGTCCCGGCGCAATCTACGCAGAGGTGGGCTGACATGGCCGGTTCGGTGCACATCCCCTGGTACGCGACGGGCTTCCGGGGCGACAAGATGGAGGCGGCGGTCGCGGAGTTCGCGAAGGTGTCGCTGCGCTACGGCGCGAGCGCCTACTCCGTCTACCGCGGGCGCGACGATCGCTACAAGATCCTCCAGGTCGTCGAGTTCGAGCACAAGGCCGACTGGGAGGCCTACTGGAACGGGCCGGAGGCCGTCCGCTTCCGCGCCACGTCCTCCGGCTGGTACCAGGTGCCGGTGGTCTACGCCTGGCAGGACCTGGTCGTCAAGGGCGACATGCGGCCCGAGGTCGACGACCCGGCCGTGGGCACGCCGAACGTCCCCGCCTAGCGGAGCCTCATCGCCTGGAGCAGGACCCGCGCCCGGCCATCTGGTCGGGCGCTCCGGGTTGTGGTGCCGCGGAGCGGAAGCGGCGGGTGCTGCCGCGTGGAGCTAGGACTTCTCCAGGGGGGCCATCGTCAGGCCCGCGTCCTGGCACTGCTCCCAGTAGTGCTCGGCCAGCTCCTGGTGGCCTGACCACACGATGGCGAGGCCGCTCTGGTGGATCTGCTCGGCGATCTGGTAGCCGCGGGGGATGTCGATGCCGGGGATGAGACGGGCGAGCGTCAGCGCCACATGGTCGAACGTGTTGTGGTCGTCGTTGCGGACGATGACACGCCATGCGCCGCCGAGCGCTCCGTCCGGACCCGACGTCCGGGGAAGCTCGATGGTCTGGGACATACCGCCCGGACCTTACCCGTCGCGCGCGGGAGACGGAAGCCCCGAATGCCTGTTCGGGCCGAACCGTGACATAGCCTGGGACCGATGCTGGAGCTGACCGCCGACGAGGCCCGCCGCCTGGCCCTGAAGGCCCAGGGACTAATCGGCGCACCCGACCGTCGCGGCGGTGTGCCGGCCCTGCTGCAGCGCCTGGCGGCGGTCCAGCTGGACACGATCAGCGTCCTGGCCCGCTCCCATGAGCTGGTCGCCTACGCCCGCCTCGGCGCCGTCGGCCGCGGGCCCGTCGAGGCCGCCTACTGGAGCGGGGACGCGTTCGAGTACTGGGCCCACGCGGCCTGCATCCTCCCCGCCGAGCAGTGGCCGCTCTTCGCCTTCCGCCGGCGCCACTTCCGGGCCCGCGGCTGGCGCTGGCACGCGGTGGACCGGAGCGCGTGCGACCGCGTCCTCGCCCGGCTGGACGCGGAGGGCCCGATGACCTCGACGGACCTCGGCGGCGCCAAGAAGGGCGGCGTGTGGTGGGACTGGTCGGACGTGAAGATCGCCGTCGAGTACCTGCTCGACACGGGCGCGGTCGTCTGCACGGAGCGACGGGCGTGGAAGCGCGTGTACGACCTGCCCGCGCGCGTCCTGCCCGCCGCCGCGCTCGCCGTCGGCGACGATCTGGACGACGCCGAGTGCCGCCGGCGCCTCGTCACGATCGCCGGCCGCGCCCTGGGCGTGGCGACCCTGGGCGATCTGGCCGACTTCCACCGTTTGAAGCAGGTCGACGTGGCCGCGGTCCTGCCGGACACCGGGCTCGTCCCCGTCGCCGTGAGGAGCTGGAACCGTCCCGCCTGGGCCGATCCGGACCTCCTTGCCGCCGGGCCGCCGAGGGGCCGCCACCGCACGACGCTCCTCTCCCCCTTCGACACCGTCGTATGGGACCGGGCCCGCACGGAGCGGATGTTCGGCTTCGTCCACCGCCTGGAGGCCTACACGCCGGCGCCCAAGCGCGTGCACGGCTACTTCGCGATGCCGCTGCTGGCCGGCGGCCGCCTCCTCGGGCGGGTCGACCCGGGGCGGGACGGCGCGACGCTGATCGCCAAGACGCTGAGCGTCGAGCCGCAGGCGGTCCCGGCGATGGCCAGGGCCCTGCGGGAGGCCGCGAGCTGGACCGGCTGCGACGCCGTCTCCCTCGGGGAGGTCCGTCCCGCAAGCGCCCGCCCGGCCCTGGAGGCCGCCCTCGGCACCTGAGTGGGCTCCTTCCGCCGGGCCTGATCGCGGCTAGGCGGTGCCCTCGCGCTCCGCCTTCTTCGTCCAGTAGCGGTTCATCCCCGCCCACAGCGTCGACGGCGGGTTGGCGCGCTCGTACGCCCTCCGGGTCAGCGGGTCGCCCACCTCGGCCTCGATGAACGACCGGACGAGCGACGTGTACTGCGCGTCGGTGCTCTCCCGCGCCGCCCGCGACCAGCGCGTGAGCCCCTCGCGCAGCGCGTCGAGGTGCTGGTCCACGTCGGTGTGACGGCCGAAGTGCGTCAGCGCGAGCGCGCTCGGCGCCCACGACTGCACGAGGTCGACCGACTCCTGCCAGAGGTCGATGTCGATGTCCGGCGGCGGCGTCGGCGGGAACACCGGCCCGTCGAGGATGCGCACGCCGGCCACGTCACCGGTGAAGGCGGTGCCCGTGGCGTCGTGGAGGTAGCTGACGTGGTGCGAGGCGTGGCCCGGGGTGTACTGGACCTGCCAGCCCGGCAGCGACTCGATCCCGGTGAGCACGCGCACGCGCTCCCGCGGGATCGGGACGACCTCCCCCCAGAGCGTGGCGAACTGGTCGCCGTAGATCCGCGTGGCGCTCGCGACGAGCTTCGCGGGGTCGATCATGTGCGGCGCACCGCGCTCGTGGACCCAGACCTCCGCGTCCGGCCAGCGCTCGAGCAGCCGGCCCGTGGCGCCCGCGTGGTCGAAGTGGATGTGGGTCAGCAGGATCGTCCGGGCCCGGAAGTCCTCCGGCAGCGCGGCCAGCAGCGTCCGGTGGGTGACCTCCGGGCCGGGGTCGACGAGCCAGCCCTCCTCCACGTCGGCGTAGCAGCAGATGGCGTGCTCGTCGCCCATGTGGTGCAGGTCGATCTCCTGGATGCTCATGCGGTCGCGGAGGCTACCGGCGCGGGCCCGCCGGACGCCGCGCCCGCGACGAGTGCGCTAGAACAGACGTGGCACCCCGGGACCACCCCCCACGCCCCGGCGCCCCGGCCTGACCCCCGATGTCCGAAGCCCCGCCCACGCAACAGCACCCGCTGCCGCCGCCGGCCGCCCCGTCCAAGAGCGAGAGCGGCGTCGACCTGGCGACGCTGATCATCACGGCCGTCGCGTCCGCCGTCGCCGCCTACACCTGCTCGAAGATCTGGACTCCGGGGACGCTCGCGTCCGCCGCCATGACGCCCGTCCTGGTCGCGCTGGTCAAGGAGGCGCTGCGCCGCCCCACGGAGGTCGTCACGACGGTCGTGCCGGTCGCCGTGCCGGGGAGCGCCCGCCTGCGCCGCGGCGCGGG